>NZ_KB890621.1 GCF_000373145.1 Thermus oshimai DSM 12092 | reverse complement strand
TATCGGGTCAGGGGAGGAAGGGTGGTGGAGACGGGGTGGAGAGGGTGGATGGGAAGGGTACGGAACTGGATAGAGACCCGCTTCAGCGTGATGGTGCGGTCTTTGGGGCTTCATCGGATAGAGGCCCGGTCCTACTGGGGGCTGGTGGCCCGGGTGAACCTCATCCTGCTTGTTCACAACCTCATACGTAGCCGGGTGCTTCTCAGGATGGCCGGGGTGGAGCTATGAGGTAGCACACGAAGGGATTAGGAGGATAGTACGATGCCGAAGTTCTGGTGGTTTGGGGTGTTTTTCGCTCTACTCGGTACAGCGGCCTCCGCCCAAATCTACAGCCCGGTAACCGACCAACGCCTCTTGAACCCGGAACCGGGGAACTGGTTGATGGTCCGCCGCACCTACAACGGCTGGGGGTATAGTCCCCTGGAGCAGATTACCCCCCTCAACGTGGCTAATTTGGTGCCCGTGTGGACCTACTCTACGGGCACTGGTACGGCTCCATTAGAGGGTTTGGAAACTGCCCCTATTGTCAACAACGGCATCATGTTCATCACCACTGACCGGGCCAAGGTCATTGCTCTCAACGCCAGGACGGGCGAGAAGTTCTGGGAGTACCAGCGCCAGCTCCCCCAGGATCTCCGCCAGCTTCACCCAACCAACCGCGGGGTAGCCCTCTACGGAGACAAGGTCTATGTGGCCACGCCCGACTGTTTCTTGGTGGCCCTAGATGCTGTGACCGGGAAGGTGGTCTGGGAGCAGAAGGTTGAGGACTACCAGACCGGCTACTACATGACCCTAGCTCCCCTGGCTGCTAAGGGGAAGATCTTGGTGGGAGTTTCTGGGGGCGAGCTGGGGATCCGCGGCTTCATCCAGGCCTTCGATGCCAACACCGGCCGGAGCCTCTGGAAGACCTATACCATCCCTGGCCCCGGTGAACCGGGTAATGAGACCTGGCCTGGGGACACCTGGCAGCGGGGGGCCGCTTCGATCTGGATTACTGGCACCTACGATCCGGAGACCAACGTCACCTACTGGGGTACCGGCAACGGCGGCCCCTGGATTGGTGACCTGCGCCCCGGGGACAACCTCTACACCACCTCGGTGGTCGGACTGGATCTGGACACCGGGGCAATCAAGACCTACTTCCAGTACCACTGGAACGACTCCTGGGACTGGGATGAGGTCGACCCACCGCTCCTGGTCGATGTCACCCGAGGTGGGCGCACGGTCAAGGCGGCAGTCCACCCTGGGCGTAACGGTTACCTATGGCTTCTTGAGCGTACGGGGGGCGAGCTTAAGTTCCTTGATGCTAAGCCTTACGTCTTCCAAAACGTCTTTACCCAGATCGACCCCACTTCTGGCCGCCCTACCTACGACCCGGCCCACAAGCCCAACCTTGGGCAAAAGGTCGACTTCTGCCCCTCGCTTTGGGGGGGTAAGGATTGGCCCTACGCCGCCTTCAACCCCAAGACCGGTCTCCTCTACATCCCGGCCAACGAGAACCTGTGCGGGCGGATGGAGGCTGTAGAAGTCCGCTATCAGCCTGGACAAAGCTACACAGGGGCGCGTACAGAGCTCTATGTGCGTGAGGGAGCCGATCATATCGGCGAGCTCCAAGCCTGGGATCTGAATACCATGCGTAAGGTCTGGACCGTGACCTTCCAGTCACCGAACTGGGGTTCGGTCCTGACCACGGGTGGGGGCCTAGTCTTCATGGGCGGTACCAATGACCGCTACTTCCGGGCTTTCGATGCCAGGACTGGGCGGGAGCTTTGGAAGATCCGGCTCAACTCCGGCGTTATAGCGCCCCCCGTCAGCTACGAGGTCGACGGGGTCCAGTACATCGCTGTGGCCGCTGGCTGGGGAATCGACGCCGAACGTATGCAGGGCCGGTTGGCCCAAGTCCTAGGCTGGGATCCCAATGTGCCCAAGGGCGGGGTGATCTGGGTCTTCGCGCTCAGGGATCGAGTCAGGTGACCTGACTTCCGGGCCTGGTTACCCCGGGGTAACCAGGCCCTTCCTGCGAAACGGGACTCCTAATGAGCAGATTCCCTGTTCTGATCCTGCTTGGGCTGCTGGTCCTGGGCAGCCTGGGAAGCCCTGCCCAAGAGTGGGAGCTCCGCGTCTGCGCGGAGCCCCAAAACCTCCCTTACTCTAACCAAAAACAGGAAGGCTTCGAGAACCGCATCGCTAAGATCCTTGCCGAGGACTTGGGTGCCCAACTGGAGTATACCTGGCTACCCCCTAGCCATACCCTCTCCCGCGACGTCCAGTTGCTCCAGCAGGGGGCTTGCGACCTTTTCATGGAGGTCTATGAGGGGCAGGAGCCATTTCTCACCACATTGGCCTACTACCGAAGCACTTTCGTCTTTGTCTACCGAGAGGACAGCCCGCTGCAGCTCGAGTCCCTGGATGACCCCGCTCTGCGCCGGTTGCGCATCGGCGTCCAGTCGGCGGCAAGCCCCCCAGAGCTGGCCCTGGCCATCCGGGGGCTAATCGGCAACCTGCGCCATTACTACCCGGACTTCAACCGGCCCGATCCCCTGGCTGCGCCTGTTGAAGCGGTGGCCCGGGGCGAGGTGGACGTGGCTATCCTCTGGGGACCCACTGCGGGCTTTTTTGCCAAAAAGCAGCCGGTCCCGCTTAAGATCGTCCCGGTCCAGCCAGAGATCGAGCTGAACCCCTTCATCTCTATGGTCTACTCGGTGGCAATTGGGCTCCGGGCTGATGACGAAGCCTTGAGAGATGAGCTGAATAGGGTCCTTGTACGGCGCTGGGACGAGATCCAGGCGGTGTTGCAGGAGTACGGCGTGCCCCTGCTTCCCCTGCCCAGGCCGGCTTGGGAACTGGAGGGCCGATGACCCGGCGCCAGCTGATCCAAACAGGCCTCGTGCTGGCGGCTACCTGTAAAGCGGCATGGGCCCAGGGGGGTGCCCGCCTGCGCATCGGGGTGGTGCTCCCCCTCCGCACTGGCCCCACCCCCTTGGAGGTTTTCTCTTCGGAGATCGCCGGGGAGGCTGCCCGGCTGGGGGCCCTCCTGGCTTTGGAGGAAGTGGAGGCTGTTGGAGGGGGCCTGGAGGTCCTGATTGCAAGCGCCCCCGATGCCGCTTCGGCCTCGCGCGCAGCCCTGCGGCTTGTGGCGCGGCACGAGGTTTTCGCCCTAATCGGGGGCTTCAGCGAGGAGGCCTTAGCCCTTGGCCGTTTGGCCGAAAAGCAAGGGGTCCTGTTCTTCAACATCGGCTCTGCCAGCGACACCCTCAGGAGCGAGGTCTGCAGCCGCCACACCTTTCACATCGAAGCCAGCGCCGCTATGTACCTCGACGCCTTAGCCGAGGGGTTCACAGCTCTGGGGGTCCGCCGCTGGTTCTTGGTCTACGAGGACACATTGGAGGGCCAAGCCCGCTACCAGCGGGCCTGGAAGGCCTTAGAGCGCAAAGGGGGGCTGGAGGTGGGCAAGGCTCTCGTGGCCCCGGGGAAGCTGGAGTTTAGCTCGGAGTACATGGCCATTCTCGAGGCCAAGCCTGAGGCGGTTCTCCTGATGCTCAATCCTTTAGCTCAGCTCAACTTTCTTGCCCAGTATGGGGATGATTCTCGTTTCCAAACAACAAAATTAATTTTGTTTCCTGAACCATCCACCCAAACCCGTGCCTTCCTTTCTACTCTCCGCCAAGCGGTTTCTCAGTTTTCTGGATACCTCGTCACCCTCTGGGAAGGGTCTCTAGGTACCCTCCTTAACGAGCGTTTTAGCTCTCGCTGGGGTCGGCCCATGGACCCCTCGGCCTGGGCAGCCTACGCAGCGGTCAAGATTGTTCTGGAGAGCGTCCTGGCCACGGGAAGCCCCGAGCCTGCGCGGCTTGTGGCCTACCTGGAGGACCCCAGGACCCGCTTCGATCTCCACAAGGGAACCCCCCTCTCCTTCCGCCCCTGGGACCACCAGCTTAGACAGCCGCTCTACCTCGTAAGGCTTAATCCCGAAGCCGAAATCGGCATCCGGCTATCGCAGCAGCTCGCTCTGGCCCAACTTGTGGCCCAGGTCCCCGAGATCCCCTCAGGGGCCGATCCCTTGCCCATCCTCGACCAACTGGGGGACTCGGCTCAAAGGCCCTCTTGCCGCTAAGGAGGTGCGATGCCGAAAAGCGTTTCCCTGACCCGCCGCCAGGTCCTGGCTCTAGGCGGCAGCGCCTTATTCCTGAGGACCCTGGAGGGTTGGGCCCAGGGGGAGGCCTTGCGTATCGGGGCCGTCCTGCCTTCCAGGCCCGGTTCCGAATGGGAGGCGAGGGCGGCAGAGGCCCTGCGGATGGGCCTCGAGATGGCCCGGGACGAGTACGGGGAGAACGCCGCTCTCTTGGGCCAGCGCCTCGATGTTGTTTTGCGCGAAGCCCGGGATAGGGAGGCCGCATCCCAAGAGGCGGAGCGCCTTATCCGGCAGGAAGAGGTCTACGCCCTGGTCGGAGGCCTAGGGGGTCAAGCCGAGGCCCTCATGGGGGTGGCGGAGCGGCTACGGGTGCCCTTCCTCAACGTGGGCGACCCCTCGGACCGCCTGCGCAACGAGGGGTGCCGCCGCTACGCCTTCCACCTGGAGGCCAGCGCGGCCATGTACCTCGATGCCCTTGCGGCCTGGTTCGTCCAGGCGGGGTTTAGGAGCTGGTTTTTGGTCTACCCAGAGGGCCGGGAAGGGCAGGCCTTGTACCAGCGGGCCAGGAAGTCCCTCCTGGAAAGGCACTTTGGCGCCCGGGAGGTCGGGCGGGCTGTGGTGGCCCCGGCCCGGCCCGACTTCCGCCCGGTCCTCGAGGCCCTCCGCCGCGCCCGCCCCCAGGCGGTCCTCCTCCTCCTCGGCGCCGAGGCCCAGCTTAGCTTCCTGGCCCAGTACGAGCCCTTGGGGCTTCCCACCCAGGTTACCGGCTTCCCCTACCCCGAGACCCAGACCCGGGCCTTCTTCGCCGCCTCCAGGGCCCGGGCCAGGCGGGCCGGGGCAGGGTACCGGGCGGTGCTCTGGGAGGCCAAGCTCGACGCCTACGGGGCCCGGGAACTCAACGCCCGCTTTCTGGAACGCTACCGGCGCCCCATGGACCCCTCGGCCTGGGCCGGGTACCAGTCTGTGAAGATCCTTTACGAGGCTGCGGCCTTCGGTGGGGGGCCGGAGCCCGCGAGGGTCCGGGCTTATCTGGAGAATCCCCAGACGGTCTTCGACGTGCACAAGGGGATCGGGGTTTCCTTCCGCCCCTGGGACCACCAGCTCAGGCAGAGCCTCTACCTCGTAAAGGTCAGCCCCGAGGCCCAGGGGGTCTGGGACCTCGCCACCTTGGTGGGCGAGCTGCCCGCCATCTATCGGCCCGGCACCGACCCGGTAGAACGGCTGGACCAGATCGGCGACCTGCGGCGCGAAAGCCGCTGTCGGTTTGGAGGAGAAGGATGGGGCGCTACCGCTGGCTGACCCTTATCGGCCTTATCGGCTTCGTGGCCCTGCTGCCCACCTCTTTGGTCCAACCGGCGGTCCGCTACCGGGCCTACGTTTCCAATGAGTACGGGGCCAGCATCACCGTGCTTGACGTGGCCACCGATGCGGTGATCGGCACCATCCCCATCTCGGGCCGGCCTGGGGAGGTGCGCCCCAGGGGCATGGCGGTGAGCCCGGACGGGAGGATCATCTACGTGGCGTTAAGTGACTTCCAGCCCATCCTGGAGGTCCCTGAGGACAAGATCGTGGCCATCGAGGTGGCCACCAACAAGGTCGTCGCCGAGTACCGGGTGGGCTCTAACCCGGAGCGGGTGGCCCTGAACCCGGAGGGCACCCAGCTCTGGGCGGCCAATGAGAACGCCGCCCGGGCCACCGGCTTCGACCTGGAGACCGGGAGGACCCTGGGGGAGTTCCAGACCGGGGTGGAGCCCGAAGGGGTGGCGGTGAGCCCGGACGGGCGCTTCGTCTACGTCACCGGCGAGACCAGCCACACGGTTACGGTCATCGACGCCAAGGAGCTCAGGCCGGTCAAGCACTTCCTGGTGGGCCACCGTCCTCGCTTCGTGGTCTTCTCACAGGACGGCTCCAAAGCCTACGTCTCCGCGGAGATCGGTGGCACGGTCTCGGTGGTGGACGCCAAGGCCCACCGGGTTGTTGAAACCATCTCCTTAGGGCTCGATTCCCGGCCGGTGGAGATGGCCCTCTCCCCAGACGGTAAAAGGCTTTACGTGGCCGGTGGGGGCACCAGCGCGGTCTACGTGATCGACACCGCCACCAACCGGGTGCTGCGCACCATCCGGGAGCGCATGGGCCGCCGTCCCTGGGGGATCACCATCACCCCGGACGGGAGGAAAATCTACACCGCAAACGGCCTCTCGGACAGCGTTTCCATCATTGATCCCGAAAGCCTCAGCGTGGTGAGAAGCGTGAGCGTGGGGCGTGGGCCTCACTCGGTGGTCATTGGGGTGGTGCGATGAGGAAGGCTTGGCTTTTTTTCCTGGGGCTCGCCTCGGTTTCTGGCTACACCCTCCCTCTCTTTCTAGAGCAGGAGGAGCCCCTGCGCTTCCTGCGGGCCACGGAGCTCCTCTCCATCCGCCTGGAGGCCTTGGCGTTAGACCCCAGCGAGGAGCAGGCCGAAAAGATCTTAGGCGACCTGGCCCTCTTCGCCGGGAGCCTCGAGGTCCAAGACCCCGACCTCCTTGCGGCGCTGGAAGGGGCCCTGGAGGGGCTGGAGGAGGCGACTAAGGCTAAAGACGCCGCCAGGCTCGCGGCCCTCTCCCGCCAAACCCAGGGGTTGCTAGAGCGGGTCCGCGCGCGCCTGGTCCCCCAGATGGGCCCCGCCCTCGAGGCCGCCTTGATGGCCCAGCTCCTCCTCCTAGACGACGGGGTGGCCGAAAGCTACGAGGACGCCGCGGGAGGGGAGGAGGGGGCCTATGGGGTAGGCCGGGTGGCCCTGGAACGGGTGAGGGCCCGTTGGCAGAGCCTGAAGCTCACGCTCGCCGGGCAGGCCGAGGGGATCGCCAGGGTAGAGGAAGGCCTGAGGGTTTTGGAGCGCCTCTTTTCTTCTCCTACCGCCCCGGCCCGCTTCCAGGACCCGGAGGATGCGGAGCAGGCCGCCCTCGACATCGTCTTCGCCCTGGCGGCGGCCAGTGGGGCCGACCTTCTGCCGAGGGACCTAGGGGAGGTGCTAGCCAAGGTGGAAGGTCTGGTGGCCCAGGCCTGCGGGGAGGGCTCCCGGCGGCTGGCCTTGGAGCGGCTCCTATCGGCCCACCTTCTCTACCGGGCCTACCTTGAAGACCCCTTGAAGACCCTGGCCCCCGGGCTGGGGGAGGAGTTGGACGGCCTCTTGGCAGGGCTTGCCCGTAAGCTCCGGGGTCCGGCCGGGGCGGGGACCGCTTCGGATTGTGAGGCCGTAAGGAACGCCCTGGTCCAGGCCGGGCATACGCTGAGGTAACCATGGTGGCCATCGAGTGCCGGGCGCTGGAACGCCGCTTTGGCCCGGTGACGGCGGTGGAAGGGCTGAGCTTTGCCGTGGCTTCGGGGGAGCTCTTTGCCCTTCTGGGCCCCAACGGCGCCGGCAAGACCACCACCCTGCACATGCTCATCACCCTCCTGGAACCCACTTCCGGCGAGGCTCGGGTCCTGGGGTTTGACGTGGTGCGGGAGGCCGCGGAGGTGCGCGCGCGCATCGGGGTGGTCTTCCAGGAGCCGGCGTTGGACGAGCGCCTCACCGCCTGGGAAAACCTCGAGATCCACGCGTACCTCTACGGCCTGCCCCGGCGGGAGATCCCTTCCCGGGTGGAGGAGGCCCTTCGGTGGGCCTCGTTGGAAGGAGCCGCCAGCCGACCGGTGCGCACCTTTTCCGGGGGGATGAAGCGGCGGCTAGAGCTGGCCCGGGCCCTCATGCACGGGCCCCAGGTCCTTTTCCTGGACGAGCCCACCCTGGGCCTGGACCCCCAGGGGAGGCGCCACCTCTGGGAGAGCATCGCCGCCCTCAGGGGCCGGGGGCTTACCGTTTTCCTGACCACCCATTACCTGGTGGAGGCCGAGGCCTGCGACCGGGTGGGGATCATCGATCAGGGCCGCTTGGTCGCCCTGGGCAGCCCGGCCGAGCTCAAGCGCCAGGTCCTGGATACCCCGGAAGGCAGCCTCGAGGAGGTCTTTATCGCCCTGACCGGGCGGGCCCTGCGCGACGGGGAGGCCACGCCCAAGGACCGCTTCCTGGGCTTCCGCCGGAGAGGAGGGGAGCATACCCGATGAGCGCTGGGTTGGCAAAGCGGCCCCGGGCCCTTGACCCCTGGGTGGTCCTGGCGCTGTGGCGGCGGGAGATGCTGCGCTACCTGCGCGACCGTTCCCAGCCCTTTGGGGGGCTTTCGCGGACGGTCCTTTGGCTCCTCATCCTAGGCTTCGGCCTGGGGGCCTCCTTTCGGGACATCGAGGGCTACACCTACGCCCAGTACATCTTCCCCGGGGTGGTTACCCTCAACATCCTTTTCGCTTCCTTGCAGTCGGCCATCACCCTGGTCTGGGACCGGGAGGTGGGGCTTTTGCGGGAGGTTTTGGTCTCGCCAGCCCCCATGCTCTCTGTGGCCCTGGGCAAGCTCCTGGGCGGGGCTACCGTGGCGGTGATCCAGGGCCTGATCCCCTTCCTCTTTGCCCCCTTGATCGGCGTCAGCCTTACGCTTTTCCAGTTGCTTCTGGCCCTTGGGGTCATGTTCTCCATGGGGGTGCTGATGAGCGCGCTCGGGGTGGTGATCGCTTCCCGCCTTAGCACCTTCGAGGGCTTTGGCAGCATCTCCAACGGGGTCATCCAGCCCCTCTACTTCCTCTCCGGCTCCATCTTTCCCCTGAAGGGCATCATCGGCGGTGTGGGGTTTCTGGACCTGCCGGAGAACCTGCGGGCTGAGCTGGAGAGGCTTGGGATCCACACCATCGGCGGCGGCTGGATGGTGCAGCTGCCGGCCTGGCTCCAGGTGCTGGTCTACCTTAACCCCGTGAGCTACCAGCTGGACCTTCTGCGCTACGTGACCCTTGGCTACCAGCAGCTCCCCTTGGTGGCCGACCTGTTGGTGGTTTCGGTGCTCCCACTTTTGGCGGCGGTCTTCGCCGCTTTAGCGATTGCGAGGATGCGAAGGAGGTGAGGCGATGCGGCAAAGTGTATGGTGGATTGCGCTCCTAGGCCTGGTGGGGCTTGGGCTGGCCCAGGGGACCAAGAGCATCCGGGCCGGGCTCCAGGCGGGGGGGACCTTTGCCTGGGTGGTCTACGCCATGGAGCGCTACGGGATCGCCAAGGAGCTGGGCCTGGAGGTTAAGGCCACCACCTACGCCACCAAGCAGGCCACCGAGATTGCCCTCCGCGCCGGCGAGGCCCAGGTGGTGGTGGACGACTTCGTGGGGGTGGTCCTCGCCCGCCAGGGGGGAATCCCGGTGCGGGCCGTCTACCCCTTTAGCCTCCTCACGGGGGGCGTGGTGGTGCGGGCGGATAGCCCTATCAGGGGCGTGGCCGACCTGAAGGGCAAGGTCATCGGGGCCGCTAGCCTGGACGACAAGAGCCTCCTCCTTCTACGGGCTTTGGCCGTGGCCCGCTATGGCTTCGATCCCCAGAAGGAGGCCAAGGTTCTGGCCGTCGCTCCCCCCCTCATGGCCGAACTCCTCCGCCGGGGAGAGCTGGAGGCCGCCCTTCCTTACTGGCACTTCATCGCCCGGATGGTGGCTACGGGGGAGTACCGGGAGCTGATCTCCAACGCGGAGATGCTCCGGGAGCTCGGCCTGCCCACGGATCTCCCCCTGCTTCTCGTGGTGGCCCGGGAGGACACGGACCCCGAGGCCCTGCGGCTCTTCCTCAGGGGCCTTAACCTGGCGCAGGAGCGGATGCGCCGGGATGAAGCCTTCTGGAACGAGCTTCTGGACCGCGGCCTCTACGCCCTCCCTGACCGGAGCCTTCTTCCTGCGGTGCGCAAGCGCTGGGAGGGCGGCCTGGCCACGCGGTGGGACGCCGGGGTCATCGTGGGGCTTACCAACCTGGTCCAGCGGCTGGTCCAGGTGGCGGGGTCTGAGGTGATGGGGATCCGGCGGCTTGATCCCCGGGCCTTCGCGCTTTCCGTGGGGCCCTGATGGCGGTTCTGCCCAAGGCTAGAGGCGGGAAACCCTTGGGGGGTGGGGCCCGGGCCTTCTCCCTGATCTCCTTGGTTAGTGTCCTGGCCGCCTGGCTCCTCCTCACCTGGGCCCTGGGCCCCCAGGTCTTCCCGGGCCCGGGGGAAACCCTGGCCTTCCTCTCCCAGGAGGCCCGGGGGCCCCTCTGGTACCACCTGGGGATTACCCTCCTGCGGGTGGGCCTGGCCTTCGCCTTGGCCCTGGTCCTGGGGGCGGGGGTGGGGATCCTGGTGGGGCTCTACCGTGCGGCGGAGCGCCTCCTCGAGGCCTGGGTGGCTCTGGGGCTCAACCTTCCCCGGATCCTGCCCCTGGTCATGGCCTACCTCCTCCTGGGCCTTAACGAGCAGGCCGCGGTCCTCGCCCTGGTGATCATCCTGGCCCCCCAGGTGGTGGTCCAGGTGCGGGAAGGGGTGCGCGCCCTGGACACCAAGCTCTTGGAGATGGCCCGCGCCTTCCGGCGTCCCCGTACCCTGGTCCTACGGCGGGTGGTTCTGCCGCAGCTCCTCCCCTATTTCGTCGGGGCCGCCCGGAGCACCCTTGCCCTGGCCTGGAAGATGGTGGTTCTGGCCGAACTCCTGGGGCGGACGAGCGGGGTGGGGTACCAGATCAACTTCTACTTCCAGATGTTCGAGATGCGGGGGATCCTGGCCTACGGCCTCGCCATGACCTTGGTTCTTGCCCTCGTGGACAAGGCCTTCGTGCTTCTAGGGGAGCGGCTCGCCCGCTGGCGCCGCCCGGTGGAGGGCCTATGACCGTGGCCCGCTGCCGGGGCCTGCGAAAGGTCTACTACCCCGTGGGCGGGGGAGAGGTCCTGGCCCTGGAGGGGGTGGACCTGGAGGTGGGGGCGGGGGAGTTTTGGGCCCTGTTGGGCCCCTCGGGGTGCGGGAAAACCACCCTCCTCCACATCCTGGCGGGGCTGGACCGGGCCTACGAAGGGGAGGTTGAGGTCCGGGGGCGGGTGGGGCTGGTCTTCCAGGAGCCCCGCCTTCTTCCTTGGCTCACGGTGGAGGAGAACCTCCGTTTCGTCTTGGACCGGCCTGGGCCCGAGATGGGGGCCCGCATCCGCGCCTGGCTGGCCCGGCTGGGCCTCGAGGGCCAGGCCAACCGCTACCCCGGGGAACTCTCCTTGGGGATGCAGCAGCGGGTAGCCGTGATCCGGGCCTTTCTGCTGGAGCCCGACCTCCTCCTCATGGACGAGCCCTTCTCCGCTCTGGACGAGCTCACCGCCCAGCGCCTGCGGGAGGAGCTCTTGGAGCTCTGGGCCGGGCAAGGGGCCGCCGTGGTTTTCGTCACCCACAACCCCCTGGAGGCCGCTTACCTGGCCGACCGCGTGGCCCTCATGACCTCTAGGCCCGGCCACATCGCGGAGGTGGTGGACCTCCGCCCCCTCCCCCGGCCGCGCAATCCCGACGATCGCCGGCTTTGGGAGATCTCCCGCGAGCTTGTTCGCCGCCTCTGGCAAAGGGGTAAGGTCCGGGGAATGTGACCCGCCTTCTGGAAGTAACCCGAGAACTGGCCATCCCAAGTCCAACTGGACCTATCTGGACAGGGCAGGGGTATCCCTCCCGAAACTCCAAGGCCAGCTTCCTGGCCGGAGCCGGGCGGATACGGGCCCTGGCCCGGGACTCCCCGGTGCTTAGCGCCAGAGGGCCCGGGAAATCCCCCGGGCCCTCTGGCTTGCAAATGCCCTTTAGTGGGGCTGCTTCCCCTCGGTCTGCCCCCCTGGGGTTGCGCAAACCACCAGCGGGTTCCAGTTGGCGAAAAGCCCCTTGGGGTTGTGCTGCCAGACCCAGACGTGCAGCGCATAGAAGGGCTGAGGCAGCAGGCTGGTGTTGGCGACAAACTCCTGGCCTAGCAGAGCAGGTGCAGCCTTGTTCCCCGCATCGTGCCAGGCTTTTTGGAAGACCAGATACTTCACCCCGATGAGCCGCAGGGAGTCATCGGCCCGCGGTTCGTACATCAGCACTTCCGGACGCATCGGGTCTAGCCTGGGATCGTCGATCAGGGCCTGGTTGGTAAAGTGGATGCCCTGAGCCCCCTGGCTGTTGCTCATGCACTCACCAAACTGCGCGTAACCGGCGGCTTTGGCGGCCTCCACGTTCTCGAAGCGGGACATCATCTGGCGAAGCTCAGAGAGTTGAGCCTGAGTGGGTTCCGGGTTGTACTGGGCCAATGTCCAAACCGCTATTCTCATAAGAAATCCTTCCATATCTTTCCCTTAGCATCCCCCAGGCCACCAGTGGAACAGGGTGTGGTTCCGAATCAACTCCCTTTGGGTCTGTAGNTACGCACACCTGGACTCCACCCTCTCCCAAAGCTCCTCCTCCGTCCCCACCTGCCCATTGGCCACCACCGCATCCACCAACGGCCACACCCGCTCCACCGGCTGCAGCTCCGGAGAATAGGGCGGCAGGTACACCAACCCCAGCCCCTCCCCGCTACCCCGTAGCTGGGCAAACGCCGAAAGCACCAGGTTGAAAACCTCCGTGGATACCGAAGGCAAAAGCCAAAACTCGCTCTCCCCCGTGTTCGGCCGAAGGAAGGCGTACACGTAAAGCCACCGGTACCGGGGCCGGACATGGGCCAAGGGGGTTCTCCCCCGAGGGGCCCAGACCCGACGGTAGACCGGCTTTAAGCCCAACCGGTGTTCGTCAAAGGCCCACAGCTCCAGGGAAAGGTGGGGGCAAAGGGTCTTCAGCAGGAGGACGAGGAGGAAGAGGTTTTTTTGAACCCCTCCTGCCGCTCAGGCTCCCCCTCCCGGTGCCGGGGACGGGGACGAAGGGGGGCAAACCCCAACCTCTTCATCCACGCCCAGGCCCGCCTGGGGTTCACGGGGCGGCCCAGCCTTTCGGAGAGCCACTGGGCGGCGTTGCGGATCGTCCAAAGGCCATCCCGGGGATGGGGTTGGAGGAGGGCCTGGCGGAAGGCTTCCTGGAGCTCGGGGGTGAGGAGAGGGGGCTGCCCTGGGTTTTGGTGACGAAGGTCGGCCAGGGGTTGGTCTCGGTTGTAGCGCCCGATGACCATGCGGACCCAGCGGGTGGAGTAGCCGAGGATCTGGGCCACCTGGGGGATGGAGAGTCGGATAAATCCTCACTAAGACAAGTTAGTGAGGATTCACGCCAGAGAAACCCCTAGGGGCACAGGACATCCTCCTCCCCCAGGAGGGCCTCCGCCAGGCGGTGGGGGTCCCCCGCCATGACTCAAAACCTGCACCCATGCTCCCGGCCTCAGGTTTATGCGGGGGGACCACTTGGTCAGCCCGAAGGGCTATGTTCAAAGGGGCTGCCGGTTTCCCGTCAGATGACGAGTGCCATGAAGCCAGAAGCCCAAGACCTACTCTCCCGCATCCTGGCCCTCTTGCTTGCGCAAATCTGTTCCCCCTTCAAGCTTAGCCCTTACGGGCTGACCGGGGGAAGCAACCTGCCAAGCCCCTACCTCCGGGATTCCCTTAAGGCCCTCCTCCTCCTGCTCCTCCAAGACCACGGCAAGGCGAGACCCCAGCACAGCAAGACCAAATCCCCCTCCGCCCTCTCCCGCTTTCGCTTGCTGACGCAAATGTGTTCCCCCTGCGGGGGAAGCAGCAACCGCTACCCCTGGCCCACCCGCGCCCTCATCCGCCTCGCAAGAAGGGAGGCCGAAAAGACCCTGGATGGGGCTAGAAGACGAAGAGGACCCAAACCCAGGCTCCTAGTGGTCCTGGACCTGGTCACCCTGGAGAAACGGGGACGCTTCCCCCATCTCCCCCTCTCCTTCTTCCACGGCAAGTGGGGCCTGCACCTGGTGGTCCTCTACCTGGTCTACGGGGAGCTTCGCCTCCCCTGGGCCTACCGCCTGTGGAGGGGGAAGGGGGAGAAAAGCCTTTCGCTCTTGGCCCTCCGCCTCCTGTCCACCCTCCCCCCCTGGATGCCCCGGGCCTTCCGTATCCGGGTGGTGGCCGACGCCGCCTTCGGCACCGCCCGGTTCCTTTTGGGGGTAAAGCGGATGGGCCTTGAGGCGGTGGTGGGGGTGCGACGGGACCGAAAGGGCCGGGAGGGCCAGTGCCTACAGGACCTCAGGCGGTCGGGGGAGCGGGTCCACCTGCGGGGGCTTTCTTTCCCCGTGTGGGCCTTCCGCTACCGGTACCCTCTGCCCGGTGGGGGGTGGGAGTGGAGGTATGGGGTGGCCACGTTTCCCGCCACGGCCCGGACCCTGGTGGGGTGGGGAAGAAAGCGGTTCACCATTGAGCACTTTTTTCGGGCGATGAAGGACAAGTTTTCCCTAGGGGGGTTGGGGCAGCGGAGTCCACTTGCTCCCGCAAATCTGTTCCCCCTACGGGGGAAGCAACTGGGGGTGCACCGGTTTCTGGTGCTTTCCCTTTTGGCCTACCTGTTGGCCTGCTGGGTGCGGGTGGGGGGGAGCTTCACCTGGTGGGAGGCGGGAAGGCGGGCGGCCCGTACCCTGCTCCCTGGGCTGGTGGTCCGGGTCCTCCTGCTGGAGCTCCACGCCCTGGGCCTGTGGCCCCCGGGGGGAGGGGGCAACGGCGTGGGTTTATGCAGGGTATGCGGGAGGTGCAAGTTTTGAGACGTTGCTCCAGTGGATGGAGCGGAGGGTCTATGTGGTCCCAGCCTTGAGGGGGAGGGTACGCGGAGCCAGGGGCAAAAACCGCGTTCCCCGAAGCCCCAGGAGATCCAACTTAAACCCCCAGGGGATAGAGCAAGATAGGAGGTGGGGATGGCAGAGGATGCGGACGAGGTGCACCTTCTCCAGCGGGTGGCTGGAGGGAACGAGGAAGCCCTCCTGGCCCTCTACCGCCGCTATGCCCCCCGGGTCCACGGCCTGGCCCGCCGCATCCTAAGGGACGGGCACGAGGCCAAGGACGTGGTCCAGGAGACCTTCCTGCGCATCTGGAACAAGGCGGAGCGCTTTGACCCTACCCTGGGACGGCCCGGCACCTGGATCCTCACCATCGCCCACCGGCTGGCCTTGAAGCGCCTGAAGGCCCTTTCTGCGTGGGCCCTTCTGGAAGAGGACGGGGGGGTGGAAGGCGTGGGAACCGAGGCGCATCTGGAAAAGCTCTGGGTGAACGGGGCCTTAGGGGCTTTGGAAGCGGAGGAACGGCGCCTTTTGGAGCTCGCCTATTTCCAGGGCTACTCCCACAGCGAGCTGGCCCTCCTCCTGGGCTGGCCCCTGGGTACGGTGAAAAGCCGCCTGCGCCGCGCCCTGGCCAAACTGGAGGCGAAGCTCAGATGAACCATCCCGACCCAGACGATCTGGTGCGCCTGGCCCTAGACCTCCTCCCCAGGGAGGAGGAGGAGGCCCTCCGGCGCCACCTCCGCCGCTGCGCTCAGTGCCGGGCCGCGTACCAGGCCCACCTCGAGGCCCTCACTGCCCTGGTCCCCGAGGAGCCCGTACCCCCCTCTTGGGAGGCGGAGCTAAGGGAACGCCTCCATCCCCGGGGCTTCTTCAGGGAAAGGCGGACGCTGGCCGTGGCCCTGGCCGCGGCCCTCCTGGCCTTGGTGCCCCTTGGGGGTTTCCTCCTCCACCGGTGGGAAGCGGCCTCGGCCCGGCGGCGCTTCTTCGCCCTGGCGGCGGAACCGGGGGCCCGGCTTATGCCCCTTCTAGACCTGGAGGGAAGGCAGACGGGCTGGGCGCTCCGCACCGCCCGGGGGGAGGTCCTCCTCCTCCTGCAGGCCCCCCCGCCCCCGGGCCGGGTGTACCAGGCCTGGCTCATCCAGGAGGAGGGGCGGCGGAGCCTGGGCCTCTCCCCCACCCCCTTTCTGGAACTGGGCCCCCTGCCCCCGGGGAGCCTGGTGGGGGTTTCCGTGGAGCCCCCAGGGGGAAGCCCCGCCCCCACCACCCCTTCGGTGGGGCGGGCCCGGATCTGAGGGAGCCACCGGTTTCGCGGCATCGGTGATCCGATCCCCCTGCCCGCGGGGTATTACCCGGTGAGGAGGTGGTGAGGTATGAACCGTAGGGAAGCCATCGGTTTGCTAAGCCTGTTGGCCTTTGGGGGACGGGCCCTGGCCCTGGTCCGGCCCACGGGGGAGGGGCGGTTCCTCCGTTATCCTGAGGCGGGGGCGGACCTCGAGGTGCCCGCCGGCCGCCCCTTCGCCGCCAAGGCGTTGGGCGAGACCCCCTTGGGCACCTCGCTCCTCATCCGCACCCGCACGGAACAGCCCCTCCACTACCACCGGGAGCGGCTGGAGGTGGCCCTGGTCCTCCGGGGGGAGGGGGTCTTGGTGGCGGGGGGGAAGGAAACGCCCCTCCGCCCGGGCCAGGCGGTCCTCATCCCCCCCATGACCGCCCACGCCTTCCGGGGGGAGCTGGACCTCCTCTCCCGCTTCAGCCCCAGGCTCCAAGGGGACGTGGTCTTCGTGGAAAGCGGCCCGGGGCCCATGGAGGGGACCCCCCTCCTCCTTTCCGCTGAGGCCCCCGGGGTGCCCGAGGGCCGGCCCTTCGCCGCCCAGGCCCTGGCGAACCACCCCTTGGGCACGGTGGTGGCGGTGGCCACCCGGACGGAGCAGCCCTGGCACTACCACCGGGGCCGGGACGAGGCCCTCTATGTCCTCGGGGGGGAAGGGGTGGCCCAGGTGGAGTTGGACCGGAGGCGGGTGGGTCCGGGCAGCCTGGTCCTGGTGCCCGCGGGGGCCATCCACCGGCTCCAGGGGAGCCTGCACCTGGTCTCCGTCTTCGGGCCCGCCCTGATGGGGGATGTGGTCTTCCTATGAGGCGCCCGTTCCTCCTTGCCCTCATCCTCCTTGCGGCCTGCGCCCCCGCCCCCTCGGCCCCGCCCGCCCCGCCACCCCCCGCCCCGGGGGAGGTGCAGGTGGACCTCTTGGACTTTGCCTTCCAGCCAAGCACCCTCCGGGTGGCGCCGGAAACGGTGGTGGTCTTCCGCAACCGGGGCCAGGCCCACCATACGGCCACCGATGAGGGGGGCCGCTTTGACAGCGGCCTCCTGGCCCCCGGGGAAGAGTTCCGCTACGCCTTTAAGACCCCGGGCACCTACCGGATCTTCTGCCGGCTCCACCCCTACATGGTCCTGAGCCTCGAGGTGGGGCCGTAGGGCTCGAGGCCCCCGGTGTTCCCGAGGGCCGAGTCTTGGTGTTTTCTCCCCAAAACGCGTTCTCTGCAAAGGTCCGAAGCAGCTGTAGGCTTTACGGCGAAAGGGACTGGCCCCTCACCCCCAAACCTCCACTCGCCCTAAGGGCAGTACCCCAGATGTTCCGCGTGGGGGACGAAGTAGGCGTGGATGTCGTAGTGGGGCACGGGGTACCCCTCGTGGCCCTGGGGCTCAAACTCCACGTCCACGTGATCGATGGCGTAGCCCTTTAGAGGCTTAAGAAGATCCCTCCAGGATTTTCCGGCGGCGAAGTCGCTCTGGGCCACCATAATCTCCACGAAGACCAGGCGCTCCCCCATGACCCCGTAGATGGGCCCAAAGGGCAGGTCTGAAGGTTGGGCCCAGTGCTCGCCCATGCCGGGCACGCAGGCGCTCACCTGGACGGTGCCCTCCGGCAGCCCCAGCCGCTTGGCTTTCTCCGGGTTGGGCCCTTGACCCAAGGCCAGCATGACCATCCCCAATACCAGTACCAACACCCCGAATCCCAGCACTCTAATCGTTTGCACCGCAATCCTCTCCTTTTAGCCGGGCGGAACACCCCGGTTGAAGAGGAGGCTAAAACGCTTAGGATGACCGGAGGATGACCGGAGGGGGTTCGCCAGGGCCAGGCCGGCAGACGAGACTTCTGCCGGGTGCAGCTATAAGTCCATGCCAGCCGCCTCACCGGCGCTCGAACCGGAACTCCCACCCTGTTAGGGAATCAGTGAAGGTGTACGTGTCCCCCGGCTTCTGCAGGCGGCTGAGGTCTACCGCGAAGCTAATTCCACCCTCACCCGAATACCCAGGGTAGGTATAAGGAACACAGCCCTCGTCGGTGCGGACGTACCAGGTGACCGGGGGAACCACCCCGCTTCCCCCCAGTCCGAAGTAGTAATCCTTGAGGGTTGCTCCGAAGAACTGCCCGGAACCGAGGGTCAGGTGCTCGTAATCCCCGCCCAGTTGGAAGCTGCACACCCCCTGCTCCAAGCCCGGCTCGAGCCGGACGTTGACTTCCGTGGAGGCGGTGTTCTGGAGGTTGCTCACGTAAGAGCCGCTGCCGCCGGGTTCGCTGGAGAGCCAGAGGTCGGCCTCAAAGCGGTCCTGCACGTCGGCGATGATCCCGACTTGGATGGGATATCCCGCCCAATTGAAGGAGCCGGTGACGTGAACCTGAGCGAGGGCGTCCTCGACGGTGATCCTCGAGGTGAAGCGCTTGGTCAGGCCCTTCTCCTCCCAGGTCAGGTCGGCGGTGACCGTCACCGGGTTGGGGCTGGGGACTTGGGCCGGGGCGGTGTAGGTGGCCCTCGAGCTCGGCTGCAAGGGGGTCACCGTGCCGTGGGCGCTGTTCCCGCCTGGGATGCCGTTCACCGCCCACTTCCCCGTGCGCACCGAGTGGTCGCAAAGCTCCCGCTCCTGGATGAGCGGTACCAACAGCTCGTCCTCATCCGGAGACGGCCCGACGTACTCCTCGCGCACACAGGCGATCACCATCAGCCCAATGGACTCCCCCACCTTGAGCCGGGCCTCTTTAGGGATGAAGACCCAGAAGGTCTTCCGAACCCAGTCGCTGAAGTGCCGGGTCTCTACGGAGAGGGTTCGGCTTGCCTCGTCCAGTTCGGTCCCCAGATGGGCCCACCACACCCCCTTCGCGTCCTGGAACGCCAGCCCCAGACCCCCAGGCTGGGCCCCTTCCAGCTCCTCCTCGGCGTAGCCGAAGGTGAGCCTCACCGGCTTCAAGAAGGCCTGCCCCTCCGGGGTGAGGCGGTAGCCATTGCCCAGCCCCCCTGCGGTGTTGGTGATGGGCTGGATGCCGAACTCGGTGGGGGCGGAGACCGCCCCTGGGGGGACCTCCAGGGTGAGCACCCCGTCCGCCGAGGCCAGGCGGCCCCCTTCGGGCCCGATGGTGGCCGTCACCGGATCACCGGTGGGGGTGCCCTTGGGGGCGGGTTCCGGCTCCGCTGGCCTCGAGCCCCCGCCGCAGGCCCCGAGCAGCCCCAGGAGCAGAGCGGCGGCCAGATACGCCATCTTCTTTCCCATGCCTAAACCCTCCTTCTAGCGCGGGAAGGGCGACCACTCCGGCTCCGAGCCCTTGGGGTCCACGACGAAAGCCCGCATGGAGGGGCCGATCGGGCCGGTCACCAGCAGGCCGCGCGCGTCGGCGAAGGCCATGGCCCGACCGTCGGGCGCGATCGCGCCGCCCTTGGGTTCGCCCTGCAATGGGAAGCCCCCCTCGGGGATCCAGCCCGGAACGCACTTTCCGCCGCCGAAGCGCGCCGTGCTGTCGCCCCGGCAGGCGCGCATCTCCTCGAGGCTGAACTCATAGACCGCCTGCTCCTCCGGCCGGGCAGGCCGGTAGGCGATGGCGTGCCAGCCCGTGATCTGCTCCTCGTAGCCCACGACGCGATAGGTGGCCCCGATCACCAGGAAGCGCGCCCCGTTGCGGGCTATGTCGTAGGTCTCGTCGCGGAGCGCTGGAACCTCGAACCGGTAAGGGCTGCTCTCGCCCTCCCAGCCGCTCTTCGCCCCGCGCACCAGGTAGGGGTACGACCCGCCGCCCGAGAGGATCAGGCGTTCGCCGGTCATCCAGCGGGCGTGGTAGTAGCTCGAGCTGAACACCCCCCAACTGCCCCCGGCCACCCCGGCGGCGGCCCAGCGGTCGGAGAAGGTCAGGCCCACGCGGGCGGGGTCGGGGCCCAAGGGGGTCACGACCACATAGGCGAAGGCGAAGAGGTCCCCGTCCGGCGACAGCTCGGCGTGCACGAGGTGGATGCGTTCCCCCGGCGGGAAGGCCCGTTTGCGCCCGTCCGGGCGGATGGTCACGAAGTGCGAGCGACCGGCGATCCCCTGCACCGCGCCGATGGTGCCGTTGTCGGCCATGGAGGGGCTGCGGTAGCCGCCGTCTTGGGTTAGCTGCCGCCGCTCCCCGGTAGACGGCGTGAACGCCCAGATGTTGCCCTCACGGATGTAGACGATGGACCCCTTGAGCGAGGCCAAGGGGTTGTCCTGACCCCAGACGGGCGCGAGCGCCAGCCCCAGGGCCAAGCAGGCCGCGAAGCGCTTCACCGCTAGCCCGAGGCGAGGGTACAAAGAAGCAGACGACACCAGGATGACACCTCCTCTAGGCCAAAGGCGGCCCCACGAACTCGATGCCGTAGAGCTGAGCCATCTTCCCCACGCGCTCCAGGTCCTCGGGCGTGGGCAGACCCCCAGGGGGAGGCAACTCCTCCCGCTCCGCCGGGCGGCCCATGGCCCGCACGAAGCGCTCGAAGTCCCGATGGGCGGTGAAGGTGAGCCAGCGGGCCCCCTCAGGGGACTCCACCCGGTAGGTGTGGGGCACCCCCTTGGGGGCCAGCAGGACGTCGAAGGGACGGGCGCGGTGGCTGGCCTCGCCGACCTGCAAACGGAGTTCCCCTTCTAAAACCACGAAGACCTCGTCCTCGGTGTGGTGGACGTGGAGGGGTGGGGCGTCCCCGAAAGGGGCCCGGTGCTCCAGGACGGAGAGGCCGTCCTGGCCCTCCACCTCCGAGACCCACAGGTGAACCAGGGTGTTGAAGAACCAAAGGGCTTGCATGGTTAGCCTCTCCTTCCCCGGTGGGCTCTGCGGCTCTCGCCCACCGGTCAAGGAAAGGCTAGAACGCTCTGGGTGACGGGAGGATGACCGGAGCGGGTTCAGGCCGGGTCCGGAAGGTTTGGGGCTAAGCCGGCCTCGAGGAGGCTTCTGCGGTCGGCGGGGCCCAGGGCTTCGGGGGAAATCCGTGCCAAGAGGGCCTGCACCGCCTCTCCGAGCCGCGAGGCCGCCACCGCCACCTGGGCCAGGGCCCGCGGGGCCCCTTCCAGGCCCTCGGCCAGGGCCAGGGCCTCCTTCAGGGCTTCTCGGGCCGCCGCCTCCTGGCCAAGCCCCAGGTGGGCCTGGCTGCGGTAGGCCCGGCCCAAGCAGGCGTAGGCTGGGCCCAGGACCTCCGCGGGCGAGTTTTGCAAGCACCCCAGGGCCTGGTCGAACTCGCCCGCTTCCAGGTAAGCCCGGGCCAGCACCAGCTCCAGGTACTCGCTCACGTCAAAAGACCCCAAGGCCCGCGCCGCCTGGGCCAGGCTCAGGTGGGTCAAGGGCTGGCCCCGCTCCACGTCGGCCCCTACCAGGAAGGCCGCCACCAGGACCCGCCAGTAGGGGTCCTGCCCTAGGGCCAAGCAGTGGGCCTCCTCCAGAAGGGGATAGGCCTCGGCGAAGCGGCCCTGATGGGCGTAAAGGGCTCCCAGGTAGGCGAAGACGCGGATTCGGTGGCGGGGGTCGGGGTGGGCGCGGGGGAGCTCGGGCTCCAGCAGCCCCACAGCCTCGGCGATGCGCCCTAGCCCCCACAAAGCGGCGGCGTAGGCGGTGCGGGTGAGGTGGGTGAGTTCCTCGTCCCCGAGCTTCTGGGCTAGCCGGTAGGCCTCGAGGGCGTACCCTGCCGCCCGCGGGTGGTCGCCTATGCACAAATAGGTCAGGGCCCGCAGGGCCAGGGCCCGCATCCTGAGGGGCAGGGGGCCCGCGAGCAGGGTCAGGAGCAGGGCCTCGGCCTCGCGGTAGCGCCGCTCCTCACGGTAGACATCGGCCATCTGGAGCTGGGCCTCGGCCCGTGTGGTCTCCTCCTGGCCGTGGGCCAGGGCTTCTTCCAGCATGGCCAGGGCCTCGGCGTATAGCGAGCGCTCCTGGTAGTGCTGGCCGGCCAAAAGCCACCACCGGGCCGCCCTCTCCGCCTCTTTGGCCCAAAGCCAGTGCCGGGCGATCTGGGCGGGGTGGGCTTGGGTCTCTTCGAGGGCGAGGGCCACCTGGCGGTGGAGGTGGGTCTGGAGGGGGGCCGGGATGCCCTCGCGCAGCGCTTCCCGCATCAGGTCATGGGCGAAGCGGCCCTCCCGCAGGATCTGGGCGGCCTCGAGCTCCGCCCAGGGCTCGGCCAGGTCCAGCGGTTCCGCCGCCAGCACCCGCGCGGCCAGCTCCAGGCCAAACCCTTCCCCGGCCACCACCGCCACCTGGGCCAGGCGCAAGGCGGCCGGCGACAGGGTTCCTATGCGGTGGGCGATGAGCTCCTTGACCCGGTGGGGGATGGGGAAGCGCTCCGGGGGCCTTTGCAGCCCGCCCGACTGCCAGAGGGCGCGCAGGGTTTCCAGGAGAAAGAGGGGATTACCGCCGGTGTGGCGGCTGAGGAGGGGGGCCAAGCCGGCGGGGTCCAAACCGGGTAGGCCCAAGGTCTCCAAAAGCCGGCCCACCGCCGGGGGGGAGAGGGGGTTAAGCTCCACCTGGAGGATCAGGCCGGCTTCTGCCAGCTGTTGGACCGTGGCCAGGGCCCCCGGGGCGAGCTCCCCGGTGCGAAAGCTGCCGATAAAGCGAAGAGAAAGGCCTGGTTGGGGGGAGAGGGAGCGGTGGATCAGATGGATGGCCGCCTCGAAGCTGGCCGGATCCATGTACTGCAGGTCGTCGAGGACCAGGGTCTTCACCCCCGCTTCGCCCAGCAGGCGCATCACCTCCCCAAGGGCCGCCAGAAGGCGCAGCCTGTCCTCCCCACCCTCCGCCGAGCGCACGGGGGGTGGGGGCTCCTCGGCCAGGGCCGGCAAGAGGCGGGAGAGCTCGAGCCGCACCCAGTCCGGAAGGGGGAGCACCGGATGATCGCCTAGCGCCTGGGCCAGGCCACGGGCCAGGGTGGCGAAGGGCACGGCCGCGTCCCCGGGGCGGGCTTCCATGAGGAACCAGGGGCCTCGGGAAGCCGCGAAATCCAGCATGAGCCGGCTCTTGCCTATCCCCGGCTCCCCAGAAACGAAAATGGCCTTCCCGCCCTCCCAGGCCCCCTCCAGCAGGGCCCACTCCCCCTCCCGGCCCGAGAGCACCGGCGGGCGCAGCAAGGCGAGGGGGATTTCCCGCCGGAGGGGGGGACCTTGGGCGGGCAGGACCATCCCCTGGGCGATCTCGCGGGCCAGGGCCTGGGTTTCGGGCAGGGGCTCGAGGCCCATCTCGCGCCGCAAGGTGGCCTGCAGGCGGTGGTAGGCGGAAAGGGCCGCCCCCCGGTCGCCCAGGAGGTAGCAAAGCCGCATCAGCCGCCGGCAGCCCTCCTCCGAAACCGGGTCGGCCCGGACCAGGGACGAGACCAGGGCCAGCGCCGCCCTGAGGTCTCCCCCACGCTCCAACCGCTCGGCCTCCTGGACCAACGCCTCGCGCCACAGGTCCGCCAGGTGTTCCCGCTCGGCCAGAAGCCACTCGGCGAAATCGGGGCAGTCGTCGTAGTCGTAGCCCTGGAGCAGTTCGCCCTGCAAGGCCAGCGCCTCGGCGTAGCGGCCCTGAAAGGAAAGGAGCACCAATTGGGCGGCGTCGGCCTCGAGGCCCTCCGCAAGCCGCAGCACCTCGTCCCCCCCCGCCGCCTCATACCCCCAGGCCGCCCGCCGCAACCGGCGCAGGGTCTGGGCCAGGTTGTTGCGGGCGGTGCGCTCGGGGCTATCGGGCCAGAGGAGCCCGGCCATGCGGGAACGGGGGGCGGGGCCTTCCAGGGCCAGGTAGGCCAAAACCCCAGCAGCCCTCCGCTCCAGGCGCAGGGGAGGCCGTCCCTCCACTTCCAAGGAGGCTCCCCCTAAGAGCCGCAAGCGACCGCTGGTCACGGCATCTCCCAGATTCTTTGAGTGTACCCCATCCTCTCCCCCAAAACCCAGATCTCCCAGGGCGGGGAAGCCCTTACTTGGTAATCTTTTTCACCTTTTCGCAGAGAGGCCCAGGTATTATTTAGGAGTCCTAAGGAGATGAGCATGGCGGAGATCCCCGGTTACGCCTATGGAGGTCCCCAGGCCAAGGAAGGGGATTGCTAGGAGGTGAGGCCTATGCGGAGCAAGGCAGCGGTAGGGCTTTTGGCTTTGGGTCTGGGCGTCCTGGCCCAGGAGGGGTTCCCCTACCCCGAGGGGTTCCGCTTCTGGACCCACGTGAAGAGCATGGAGATCCAGCGGGGCCATCCCCTCTACGAGGCCTTCGGGGGGCTGCACCACATCTACGCCAACCCCCAGGCCCTGGCGGGGTACCTCTCGGGCAAGCGGGCCTTCCCTGAGGGTTCGGTCATCGTCTTTGACCTCTTGGAGGCAAGGGCCGAGGGGCAGGCCCTGGTGGAGGGGCCCAGGAAGCTCATCGGGGTGATGGTGAAAGACAGCCGGCGCTACCCGGAAACGGGGGGCTGGGGGTACTACGCCTTCGGGGCCGACGGGAAGCCCCTGGCCATAGACCCCAAGGCCTGCCACGCCTGCCACCAGGGGGCGGCGAACACAGACTTTGTCTTCAGCGCCTTCAGGCCATAATGGGGGGGTGGGACCCGAGGAAAAGACCCTGGAACTCCTGGAGCGCCTGGCCCGGGCGGAGCGGGCCCTCCTCGCCCGGAGGGCCTACGCCTTGGGCCTTTCCGCCACCCAGGCGGGGGTGGTCTTGGAACTCCGGGGGCGGACCCTGAGCCCAGGGGCCCTGGCGGAGGCCCTGAACCTGGCCCCGCCCACGCTGACGGACGCCCTCCACGCCCTCAAGGCCAAGGGGCTTCTGGTGGAGGAGGAAGACCCAGGCGACCGTCGGCGCAAGCGCCTCCGGCTCACCCCCAAAGGGGAGGGGGTGGCGGAGGCCCTAAGGCCCTACCGCGCCCCCCTGGAGGAGGCCCTACGGGGGGTGCCGGATCTGGAGGGCCTCTGGACGGGCCTGGCCCACCTGGCCGCGGGGCTCATCGCCCAGGGGGTTATGGCGGAGACGGGGCTTTGCCTCACCTGCCGCCACCTGGTGCGGGAGGGGAGGGGCTACCGGTGCGCCCTCCTGGGGGTCCCCCTGGCCCCCCTGGAGCTCCGCCTGGCCTGCCCGGACCACGCGCCCCAAGTGGGGTAAGGGTCTCCTCGCGAGCATTGCCTGGAAATCGCGGGTCTAGGTAGGATATACCCCAAGGTGGCCCTCAGCTGGCAAAGCCCGGTCTACCTGGAACGGCCCCGGCTCCTGGACCGGCTACCGGAGGAGCCGGGGTTCGCGGTGGTCCTCGAGGCCCCCGCGGGCTTCGGGAAGAGCGTCCTGGCGGGACAGCTTTCCGCCCGCCTTGGGCTTAGGACCCTTTGGGCCAGCGCCCTCCTCGGGGAAGCCCAGGGCCCTCCTGGCCCGGGCCCTGGGCTTCCCCGAGGAGGCGCCCTGGGGCCCCGTCCTCGAGGCCCTCGCCGCCGAGCCCACCCTGGTGGTCCTGGAGGACCTGAAGGGGGAGGAGGAGCTAAGCCCCCTCCTCCGGGCCCTCCCCGCCCTGGTGGTCCTGGCGAGCCGGAACCCCCTCCCCTACCCTGAGCTCCCCAAGCTCCTCGCCGAGGGGCGGCTGGTGCGCCTGGGGGCGGGGGAGCTGGCCTTCACCCTGGAGGAGGCCCAGGCCCTTTTCGGGGGGCGCCCGGGGGCGGAGGAGGCCCACCGGGCCACGGGGGGCTGGCCCCTGCCCCTCTTCCTCTCCGCCCTTACCGGGGAGCCCCCCGAGCCGGGGGCCCTGGTCCGGGGCCTGAGGGAAAGCCTCAGTCCGGAGGAGTTCCAGGAAGGGCTCCTCCTCGCCGCCCTCCCCCACCTGCCCCTTGAGCTTGCCACCCCGGCCACGGAAGGGCTTTTCGCCAAGGGCCTCCTCCGCCGCCTTCCAGAGGGCTTCCGCCTCCACGACCTCCTGAAGGAGATGGCCCTCAGGAGCCTAAGGGAGGAGGTGCAAGGTGCGGTGAAGGGGGCGGAAGGGCGGCTCCCCCCTCCGCTTCTGGCCCAGGCCTACTTCCAAAGCGGCCTCCACGGGGACCTCCTGGGGCTCATGGAAAAGCCCCTGCAGATGAACCTGCCCCCGGAGACCCTCGTGGCCTGGCGGGAGGTGCTGGAACGGGGGGGGCCCCGGGCCCGGCTGCGGCTCGGGGAGGCCCTTCTCCAGTGCGGAAAGCGGGAAGGGGAGGCCTTCCTAAAGCCCCTGGCGGAGGCGGAGGACCCCCGGATCGCCCTCCTCGCCTGCGGGCACCTGGCCTACTACCTGGCCGAGATCATGCTGGAAAGGCGGCTTCCCGAGGCCCGGGGCTACCTGGAGCGGGGTCTCGCCCTTCTGGACCGGGTGGACGCGGAGCTTGCCGGCCGCTTCCTGAACGACGTGGCCCGGGTGCCCTTTGAGGAAGGGAAACCCGAGGAGGCCCTGGCCCTCCTGGAGGAAGCGCTTAAGCGCCTTCCCCAGGATAGCCCCTTCCGGCTAGCCCCCTTGGTGAACCTGGCCTTCCTGCGGTTTGAGCTCCACGGGGACCTGCTGGGCCGGATCCAGATCACAGAGGAAAGCCTTCCCCTGTACCTGCGCCACATGCCCTGGAACCTCCCCGGCCACCTGCGGGTCCTGGGGCGGCTTTACCTCCTCCTGGGGAAGCGGGCGGAGGCGGAGCGGTACCTGGAGGAGGCGGCCCGGACGGAAGGGAACCCCCTGGCGGCCCTGGAGGCGGCCATGCTCCTCGCCCACCTCAGGGGGGACGAGGGGGCCCTCTCTGAGCTGGTGGCCCGGGCGGAGCTCTGGGAGAGCCCCTACCTGGTGGGCCGGGGCCGGGCCCTTCTCGCCCTCCTCCGCAAAGACCCAAGCCTCCTGGAGGGGCAGGAGGGCTTCCTCCCCGCCCTGGCCCGGGCGGAGCTCACGGGGGACCCCACCCTCCTCCCCCCCTACCCCGAGGGGCGGGAGGAAAGGCTTTACTGGCACGCCCTGCGCTACCGCCTCCTACGGGAGGAAGGGGACCTCGAGGCCCTCCTCGGCCTCACCCAGGTGGGCGCGGGGGTCCTGCCCGGCCTCGTCCCCCTGGGGCTCCTCCCCAAAAAGCGCCCGGAGCTCGCCCGCCCTTACCCCCTCCTCGAGGTGCTCCGCTCCGGCTGGAAGGAGGCCATCGCGCTGCGGCTGGAGGAGATCCCGCCTCTTAAGGTCAGCGTGCTCGGCCGCTTCCAGGTGGAGGGCCCCTTGGGGCCGGTGGCCCTTTCGGGGAAGCTTAGGGAGGTCTTCGCCCTTCTCCTCCTCGGGCTTTCCCGGGAGGAGGTGGCCTTCCACCTTTGGCCCGACGCCTCCGAGGAGGGGGCCCTCAACAACCTTTCCGTGTGGCTTTCGCGCCTAAGGAAGGCCCTGGAGCCCTGGGGGGTGCCCACCTACCTGGGGGAGGAAGGGCTCTTGAGGGTGGAAAGCGACCTGAAGGCCCTGGAAAAGGCCCTGGAAGGGGGGGATGCGCAAAGGGCCTTGGAGCTCTACCGCGAGCCCCTCCTCCCCGGGGTGGACCACCCCCTCCTGGACCGGAAGCGGGAGGAGGTCTACCACCGGGTGCGCCGGCTTTTCCTGAAGGTGGGGGAACCCCCCTACCTGGAGCGCCTCCTGGAGCTGGACCCCTTGGACGAGGAGGCCCTCCTCCTCTGGGCCGAGGGGTGCCTGAAGCGGGGGCAGCGGGGAAGGGTCCTGAGGGCCCTCGAGGCCTACCGCAGGCGGCTTTGGGAGGAACTTGGGGAAAGGCCCTCCCCCGAGGTGGAGACCCTCTTTCGGCACCTGAATCGGTAGGCTCTTATCCCGTCCCTCTCCCGAGCTTCACCGTTGCCTTTTAGGAACTTTGTAGGCCTCCCTAGCTAGGCTGAGGATAAGGGAGGACCTCAAGGAAGGTTGCTTGTAGAAACCCTCAGGGACTCCAACTTCAAGAATGGCCCTACTACGTCCATCCGCTATGACACGGAGCGCTTTGAGCTCAGGCTTTCGGGTTCGGTCCGGCCATGAGGTGGAAATGATGGCTGAAAACGCTTTCAGGGGTGAGGGAGGATGAACAGGAAGCTCCTTCTCCGGATGCTCCTGCTGGCCACGGCTGCCCTAGCCCAGATGGGGCTCCCGGGCCTTCCGGGGACCCCGGGGCCGGCTTACCCCACCGGGCCCAAGCATACCGGGGACGACCCTTCCGAGGCCAGGCCTTCCCGGGGCCCCGGGGGCAGGAGGGATGTACCAGAACCCTAGCCTGGGGATGGCCTTCCCCCTCCCTCCGAGGTGAAACCATGGAAGAAAAAGGAGAAGTCCAGGAGCAGAAACCCCGTCCCAAGCTCCTATGGCCCCGTTCAGGACGGGACTGGCTTTTGGCGGGCCTCCTCGCCTTCCTTGTGCTCGGCATCGTGGGGAACCTCCTCCCGGAGGAGCCGGGGGAGGTGCAGGTGGGTGCGGTGCGCCTCAAGGTGCCGGAGGGCTTTGAGGTGCGCGATGTAGAGGGGGGCAAGGCCCTCCTGGCCCCCAAGGAAGGCCCTCAGGACGGCTTCCGGGAAAACCTTACGGTGCTAAAGGAGGCCCTGCCCCAGGCGGTAAACAGCTTCCAGTACGCCCAGGTGGTGGCCTGGCGGAACCGGCAGGGCCTCGAGGCCTTCCAGGTGGGCGGGGTGCGGCCCGTGCAGGTCCTGGGGGTTCCGGGGGTGGCCTTCGCCGCCCAGGGAACCCACCAGGGGAAGACCCTGGAGTTCCAGGTGGTCGCCTTTGTCCTCGGGGGAGAGGGGTACCAGATCACCCTGACGGGAGAGCCCGGAAAGCTTGCGCAGTACGCCGGCCCCTTCCAGGAGGCCATGGCCCCCTTGGGCCTGGCCCAGGCCGCACAGGCGCCTTCTCCCCAAGGGGGAGCCCCTCTACCCCAAAGCCCGGCCCCGGGGCCCCTGCCGACCCCTGCCCCCCTGCCCTACGCCGCACCGGGACCCACCCCAGACCCCTACGGGGGTGAGCCTGCTCTTCCCTACGACACCCCTGCTCTTCCCTACGACGCCGACCCCTCCGGCGACCTCGGGCTACCCGACACCGGAGACGGCGGCTTCTGGGACAGCTGGAAGCAGGGGGAGGAGTTCAACACCTGGATGTCGGAGGAGTGGAGCCAGGCCCTCTCTGGGGAGACCCCGGACATCACCCACTTTGACGAGCAGGGCAACCCTTACTGGGAGGGCCCCTCGGGCGCCCTGCACGAGTGGGACTGGGGGGGGTGGGACCTTGGGGGTAGCGGCGGAGACGTGCCCTAAGGGATGACCCCCCCAGGGGAAAGGCTTCAGGCCCTGGAGGCCAAGAGGAGATGGACTCTCCTGCGCTTTTTGTCCCTAGGGCTTCTCTCCCTGATCCTTGTGGCTTTCGCCCTCTTCCACCTCGCGTTCGCACCCCTTTGGCTTTTCCTCTCCGGCCTGGTCCTGAGCCTTGTCCCCTTCGCGGTGGGATCCTTTTTGGCCGAGAGCTTTCGGGAGGAGGTCAGGAAGGCCTTGGTCCGCCCGGTGGTGGAGGCCCAGGGGTTCCGCTACACCCCCGAAGGGGGGCTCGGGCTGGAAGAACTCCTCTGGACGGGATTTCTTCCCCCCTGGCCCAGTTACCAAACGGAGGACCTGGTGGAAGGCCGGATGGCGGGGTGCCCCTTTCGGGCCTCGAGGCTCGTCGTTTCTATACCCGTCTCCTTGATGGGAGCGCACATCCTCAACCGGGGAACCGTCTACCTCTTCCGCCTTCCCCGGGCTTATTCGGGAACGCTCCACCTCCAGGACCGGGAATGGGGGACGGGAATGGGGATGCTCCTCTTTTCCGGGGCCTTCTTCCTCCTGGCCCTTCTGGTCCTGGGGCGGGCGTGGCGGGAAGAAAGGACCCTCTTTTTCGGGGCGCTGGCCCTCCTCTTGGCGTGGGGGCTGATGGCATGGGACCGGTTTCGGGCCCTAAAGGCCAAGGCCCCGCCCCTGGAGTCCTTCTTTCGGGTCTATGGGAAAGGGCCCCTGGACTCCTCTCTGGCCGAGGCCCTGGTGGGGCTGCGGCGCGCCCTGGGTCGCCCCTTTCACCTGCACCTAGAGGGGGAAAGGCTGGCCCTCTTCCTTCAGGGGGAAACCTTCCGACCGAGCCTCTTCCAGCCCCTGCCGGAATGGCTGGCCAAAGCCGAGGCAAGGTGGAAGGAGGAGGTTTCCGCCCTGGGGAGGTTTTTGGAAACCGTTGTTCCCGTCATTCAAACACCCAAGTAAGCCTTCTGCACCCACGGGTGGTGGAGGAGGGCCTGGGCCTCCTCCCTCAGGACCACCCGGCCCCGCTCCAGGACGTACCCCCTCCGGGCCACCTGCAGGGCCAGGTGGGCGTTCTGCTCCACGAGAAGCACGCCCACGCCCTTCCGGGCAAAGTGCTCGAGGCTCTCCAGGATGCGGCGGGCAAAAAGGGGGGCCAGGCCCAAGGTGGGCTCGTCCAGCAAGAGGTACCGGGGGGCCTGGACCAGGGCCCGGGCCAGGGCCACCATGCGCTGCTCCCCACCGCTCATGGTGCCCACCCGCTGCTCCAGCCTCTCGGCCAGGGGAGGGAAAAGGGCCAAGGCCTCCTGAACGCGCTCCTTTCGGCCATCCGGCCGCAGAAAACCCCCCAGCAGGAGGTTCTCCCGAACGGTAAGGGTGCGGAAGACCCCGCCCCGCTCCGGCACCAGCACCAACCCCCGGGCCGCCAGGGCCTCGGTGAAGCCCCGCTCCATCAGGGGGCCCACCTCCTCCCCGTCCAGCCGGTAGCTTCCCCGGGCAGGCGCCAGGCCCAAGAGGGCCCGGAGCAGGGAGGACTTGCCCGCCCCGTTGGCCCCCAAGACCGCCACCACCTCCCCCGGGGCCAGGTCCAGGTCCACCCCCTGGAGGGCCACGTGGGCCCCGTAGCGCACCTCCAGGCCCCGGAGGCTAAGCATGGGCCACCCCCAGGTAGGTGGCCACCACCTTGGGATCCCGCAGCACCTCTTCCGGGGTCCCCTCCGCCAGGAGCTCCCCAAAGGAGAGGACGTACACCCGGTCGCAAAGGGCCCGCACCGCGGGCATCACGTGCTCCACCAGAACCAGGGCCCGTCCCTCCGCCTTAAGGCTCCTCAGGAGGTCCATCCCCTCCGTCAGCTCCGTGGGGGAAAGCCCCGCCAGCCACTCGTCCAGAAGGAGGAGCCTGGGGTCCAGGGCCAGGGCGCGGGCCAATTCCAGCCGCTTCTGGTCCAGGTACGTGAGGGATGGGGGGAAAAGGGAGGCCTGCCCCTCGAGGCCCACCCGCCGGAGGAGGCGGCGGGCCTCCTCCTCGGCGCCCCGCACCCCCCGGAGGGCCAGGGGCAGGTACACGTGCTGGTGGACGGTAAGGGAGGGGAAAAGCCGCACCTGCTGGAAGGTCCGGCCTAGGCCCAGCCGGGCCAAGGCTTCCGGGGAAAGGCCCGTGGCCTTCCGCCCTAGGAAGACCACCTCTCCCCCATCGGGAGGCAGGGTGCCGGCGATGAGGCCCAGGGCGGTGGTCTTTCCCGAACCGTTGGGCCCGATGAGCCCCACGATCTCCCCCGGCCGGACCTCGAGGTCCAGGCCCGCCACGGCCAAGACCCCCCCGAAACGCTTGGAAAGCCCCTGGGCCCGGAGCAGAGGGGCGGAAACCGGGGGCTGGATGGGGGCCGGGGAAGGGGGCAGGGAGTGGGTTTCGGAGGGAGGAGGCGCCTTTAGAGGGGCCTTCCATAAGCCGAGGAGGCCCTGGGGAAGGCGATAAACCACCAGCAGGAACAGGAGGCCCATGAGGGCGGTGGTGTGATGGGGAAAGCGACCGGAAAGGAAGTCCCAGAGGAGGACAAAAGGGGGGGCTGCGAGGAAAGCCCCCAAGGGTCCCTGAAGCCCCCCCACGAGCCCGATCACCGCGGTGAGAAAGGAGGTGTTGGGGTTAAAGGCCAGCCCCGGGTCCACGTACACCCAGCGGGGAGCCACCGCGGCCCCCGCCACGCCCATCACCCCTGCGGTGAGGCTGAAGACCAGAAGGCGCACCCGGACCGCGGGCACCCCGCTGTGCCGGGCGGCCAGCTCATCATCCCCGGAGGCCCAAAGGGCCAGCCCCCAGGGGCTCCGCCGCAGGGCCTCGCCCCCCAGGTAGACCAGGGCCGCCAGGAAGAGGAGAAGCCCGTAAATGGCCTCCTGGCCCACCTCCAGGAAGACGTAGCTCCCCACCGACCCCCCTAGGTTGCGCTGGCCCCAGGTGATGAGCTGACGGACCAGCTCGGCCAGGCCGAAGGTGAACACCGTGAAGTACACCCCCTGGAGGCGGAGGGTGGCCAGGCCCACCAGGAAGGCCAAGCCCCCTGCACCCAGGAAAGCCAGGGGCCAGAGGAGGGGCCAGGCCACCCTTTCGTGGAGGAGGGCCACCGCGTAGACCCCCACGCCGAAGAAGGCGGAGGTGGCCAGGCTGAGGTAACGGGAAGGCCCAGTGAAAAGGGCCCAGGCCGCGGCCAAAACGGTGTAGAGAAGGATGGAGATGCCCGTGGAAACCCCATACTCCCCGCCCCAGAAGGGCAGGCTGATCCCCAGGGCAAAGAAGAGGGCAAGGTAGAGCCTCATTGGCGGGCCACCTCCCGGTTGCCCCGCAGGTAGAGAACCGCACCTAGGAAGAGGAGGTAAAGGGCCGCTAGGCTCAGGCCGGGATTCACAAACCGGGCCACCAGCCCCTCCGTGAGCCCCAGGGCTACCCCACCCGCCAGGGCCCCGGGCACCCCCCCTAAGCCTCCCAGGACCACCACCACCAAAGCCTTCAGGGTGAGCTCGGGCCCCAGGGTGGGGGCGAGGGGCTGGAACATGCTGAGGAGAACCCCCGCGGCCCCCGCCAGCCCGCCCCCCAGGGCAAACACCCCGGCGGCCAGGCGGGGCACGGGCACCCCCACCAAGGCCGCCTCCGCAGGCTCGCGGCTCAGGGCCCGGATGGCGGTGCCCAGCCTGCTCCTTTGGAGGAAGGCGTGCAGGCCGAGGGCCAGACCCAGCGCAAGGAGGAAGGCCAGGACCCGGTTCAGGCTCACCTGGGCGGGCCCCAAGGCCACCCCCTGGTGGAGGTAGCTGTAGCTGAAGAGCTGCCCCCCGAGGTAAGCGGCCATGAGCCCTTGGCTCAGGAAGGAGAGCCCAAAGCTGAGGAGGATGATCCGGCCCTCGCGCCCGGGGTCCAAGGCCAACCTAGGCCCCAGGACGGGCAGGAAAAGGAAGCGGAAGAGGAGGAGGTGCAGGCCCATCCAAAGGGGAGGGAGGAGCAGGAGGACCCAGAGGGGTGTGAGGCCCCGGGCAAAAAGGAGCGCGGTGGCGATGCCTGCCAGGACCACCGCCTCCCCGTAGGCTAGGTTCAGCACCCGGGCCACGCCGTACTGCAGGGTGAGGCCGAGGGCCAGGAGGGCGTACACCCCTCCGAAGATGCCGGCCGAGATGAGGGTTTCCAGGAAGGCCATCTCAGCGGGTCCAAGCCGGCTTGGGCACCAGGGGCGTGGCCGCGCCGGGGCGCTCCGGCATCAGGGCCACAAACTCCCCGCCCTGCCACTGGCCGATAAGCCAGTTGCCGCGGAAGACGTTGGCCTCCAGGCGCAAGGGGCCCAGGATGGTGTCGAAGGTGGACTCCCGGAGGAGGCGAACGACCTGGAAGCGATCCACCTTACCCACCCGCTCTATGGCCTGCTGCAGGGCCTGGAGGGAGGCGTAGGTGACGGGGCTGGCCCACCGGTCGGGCTCCTGGTTGGTCACCGCCAGGTGGCGCTCCCGGTAAGCCCTCCAGGAAGCGTTGTTCACCACCCCCCCTAGGCCCATCACCCCCTCTATCCGGGCCCCGTAGCGCTGGCGGAAAACGGGGAAGGCCGTGCCCACCCCCAGGAAAAAGACCGGGGGGTTGAAGCCCACCACCGCAGCGGCCTCGGGGAGGGCTAGGGTTTCCGCCGGGTAGCTGAAGGCCACGAAGGCGTCGGGGTCCCGGCCCTTGACCGCGCTTAGCAGGGACTGGAAATCGCTGAAGCCCTGGGGGTAGCTCTGGAAGTAGACCAGCTCCAACCCACTCCCCTGAAGGGCCTTGCGAAAGGCACCGGAAAGCTCCAAACCGAACTCGTCGTCCGTGTGGACCACCGCCACCCGCCGCCCCACCCGGCCCGCCCCCGCCAGATTGCGGAGAAGCCGGGCCAGGGCCTCGGCGTACTGGGAGGGGAGGCCCAGGAAGGAGAAGTAGTTGGGCCAGCGCTTGACCAGCTCCGGGGTTTTCTCGCTCAGGTTGGTCACCCCCAGATGGGGATACCCGTAGCGGGCGAAGACCGGGGCCACGGCCAGGTTCATGGCGGTGCCCCAGGGGGGCAGGACGATGTCCGCGCGGTCTTGGGTGAAAAGGCGCTGGAGGTTGCGGATGGCCTCCTCGGGGTTGGAGCGGTCGTCGTACTCCACCGCCTCGAGGCGCACCGGCCCGCCCGAAAGCTTAAGCCCCCCGGCCCGGTTCACCTCCTCCACCCAGAGCCGGTAGTTGGGCAGGGTGGTGATCCCCGCCCCGGTGGCGTAGGGACCGGTTTTGGAGATGCTGTACCCCACCCGCACCACCGAAGCCCCCTGTCCCAGGCTCCACCCCAGGAGGCCCGCCCCTAAACCCACCGCCCGACCGAGAAAACGGCGCCGTCCAAGATTCATCCTTCCACCTCCCATCAGAAGGGGTACTGGAGGGGTTCCGTCTGGATGGTGATCCAGCGGAGTTCGGTGAACTCGTGGATCCCCGCCCGACCCCCAAACCGCCCGAACCCGGAAGCCTTCACCCCTCCAAAGGGCATCTGGGGCTCGTCGTGCACCGTGGGCCCGTTGATGTGGCAGATCCCCGACTGGATCTTCTGGGCCAGCTTGAGGCCCTTGGCGATGTCCCGGGTGAAGATGGCCGCGGAAAGGCCGTACTCCGTGTCGTTGGCCACCCTGACCGCCTCCGCCTCGTCCTTGACCCGGACCACGGCCACCACCGGCCCGAAGGACTCCTCCCGATAGAGACGCATGCCGGGACGGACCCCGTCCACCACCGTGGGCCAGAAGAAGGGACCCTCCCGCCGCCCGCCCGTGACCAGCCGGGCCCCTCCTTCCACCGCCTCCCTCACCAGCTCCGCCACCCGTTCCGCCGCCCGCTCGTCCACCAGACAACCCAGAACGGGGGCCTCCTGCGGGGGGCCCACGGTGAGGCGGGCCGCTTTCTGGGCCAGGAGGTCCACCAGAGCCTCGGCCACGGGCTCCTCCACCACCACCCGCTCCGTGGACATGCAGATCTGCCCTTGGTTGGCGAAGGCCCCGAAGGCGATGGCCTGGGCGGCCGCCTCGAGGTCCGCGTCCTTAAGCACCAGGAGGGGAGCCTTTCCCCCTAGCTCCAAGAGCACCGGCTTGAGGTGCCGCCCCGCAAGCTCGGCGATGATCCGGCCGGTGCGGGTGGAGCCGGTGAAGTTCACCCGGCGCACCAGGGGGTGGGCGATGAGGGCCTCCACCACCCGGGGGGCCTCCTCGGGGGCGGTGGTGAGGAAGTTGACCGTCCCGGGGGGCAGGCCGGCCTCCTCCAGGGCCTCCGCGATCAGGGCGTGGGTCCTGGGGCAGATCTCAGAGGCCTTGAAGACCACGGCGTTGCCGCAGGCCAGGGGGGTGGCCAGGGCCCGCACCCCCAGGATCACCGGGGCGTTCCAGGGGGCGAGGCTTAAAACCACCCCCACGGGCTGGCGCACCGCAAAGGCCAGGGTACCCGGCCGGTCCGAGGGGATGACCTCCCCCGTGATCTGGGTGGTGAGGGCCGCGGCCTCCTTGAACATCCCCGCGGCCAGGTGGACGTTGAAGTGGGCCCAGCCGGGCGTGGCCCCGGTCTCCCGGGTCATGGCCTCCACAAAGGCCTCCCTTCGGGCCTCCAGGGCCAAAGCCGCCTTCCAAAGGACCTCCCGCCGAACGCTAGGAGGGGTTTCGGACCAGGCCTCAAACCCCCTTTGGGCAGCCTCCACCGCCTGGAGGGCATCCTCAAGGTCGGCCGCCGCCGCCCGGGTGGCCACCCCGCCTAGGGGGCTCATCCTCTCGAACACCCTCCCTGAGCGGCTGGGCCGCCATTCGCCACCAACGAGGAGCTGAACTCCATCCATCCCTCACCTCCTGCCGTGTGCGGGCAGGATATCCCGGGAAGGGCCTCGAGGGGAAGGCCGCCGTTCATCTATGCGGGAAACCCCGTCCCACAGGACCGCATAGGGCGACCAGAGGTTGTGTAATATTGTTGACAAAATAGGCGACAAAAGGTATCCTGGGGCCAGGAGGTGGACACGGTGGACGCTTCCGAGCTGGGCCGCTGGCCTTACTGCGACCTGGCCCATCTGGGCCACATCGAACTCCTCACCCCCAAGCCAGAGGAGAGCCTCCGTTTCTTCACCGAGGTCATGGGGCTTTCCGTAAGCGGCCAGGAGGGGGATTCCGTCTACCTGCGGGGCTGGGACGACTACGAGTTCCACACCCTAAAACTCACCGCCGCCCCCAAGCCCGGCCTGGGCCACCTGGCCTTCCGGGTGCGGAGCCTCGAGGCCCTAAGGCGCCGGGTCCGGGTCCTGGAGGCCCTGGGGCTTGGGGAGGGGTGGACGGAGGACCTGGGCCACGGGCCCGCCTACCGCTTCCGCACCCCGGACGGGCACCGGATGGAGGTCTACTGGGAAACCCGTTGGTACGAGCCCACCGAGGCCACCCGCCCCGCCCTCAAGAACCAGGCCTCCCGCTTCCCCGCCAGGGGGGCCAACCTAAGGCGGCTGGACCACGTGAACCTCCTAGCTTCGGACGTGAAGGCCATGCGCCTCTTCCTGGAAGAGGCCCTGGGGATGAAGGTCACGGAGCAGATCGTCTTCACGGGAGGGGACGAGCAGGGGGTCTGGGTCACCTGCAACAACAAGACCTACGACCTGGCGGTGACCAAGGACCACCTGGGGGCCAAAGGCCGCCTTCACCACCTCACCTATGCGGTGGACAGCCGGGAAGAGGTCCTCAGGGCGGCGGACATCTGCCTGGAATACGGGGTGCCCATCGAAACCGGTCCCCACAAACACGCCATCCAGCAGACCTTCTTCCTCTACGTCTACGAGCCCGGGGGAAACCGCTTTGAGATCGCCTGCCCTGGGGCGCGGCTCCTCCTGGCCCCCGACTGGAGGTCCATCGTCTGGAACGAGGAGGAAAGGAAGCGGGGCCAGGCCTGGGGGCTCCAGACCATCCCCACCTTCCACACCTACGGGACCCCGCCCGTGGAGGAGGCCTAGGATGCCCACCGCGGAGAAGGCCACCGAGGCCCAGACCGCCTACCGGCGGATCCGGGAGGCCATCCTGGCTGGGGAGCTGTTGCCGGGACAGCGCCTGGTGGAGAAGGACCTAAGCGAGCGCTTCGGCCTGGGCCGGGCGGCCATCCGCACCGCCCTGGCCCGGCTGGAGCAGGAGGGCCTGGTGGAAAGCGCCCCCTACCGGGGGGCCTGGGTGCGGGCCATCTCCAAGGAGGAGGCCCTGGAGGTCCTGGAGGCCCGCATGGCCCTGGAAAGCCTGGCCGCCCGGCACGCAGCCCTCAAGACCACCCCGGAAGGGGTGGCCCGCCTCAGGGCCATCCTGCGGGAGATGGAGGCCAAGAAAGCGGAGGGAGACCTCCTGGGGATGTCCGAGCTCAACGCCCTCCTCCACCGGACCATCGTGGAGCTTTCCGGCCATAAGACCGCGGCCCGCCTCATCGAGGCCCTCAGGGCCCAGGGGGTGCGCCACCAGTACCGGACCGTCCTGGTGCCGGGGCGGCCGGACCGCTCCCTGGAGGAGCACCGCCGGATCGTGGAGGCCATCGCCAAGGGGGACGGGGAGGAGGCGGCCAGGGCCATGGCCGAGCACCTCCAGGGAGTCATGGAGGCCCTGAAGCGGGCCGGGGAATAAGCATGGATGGGATCCAGCCTTCCGAGAAGGCCCGGGCGGCGGTCCGGGGGGGGTACGACCTCCACGTCCACGTGGCCCCCGACCTCCTGCCCCGCAAGACCGACGACCTGACCCTGGCCCGGCGGTGCCTGGAGGTGGGGCTTAAGGGGTTCGTGCTCAAGTCCCACTACGCCCCCACCGCGGAGCGGGCGGCCCTGGTGCGGCAAGCGGTGCCCGGGGTTAACGCCCTAGGGGCCATCGTCCTGAACCGGGCGGTGGGGGGGCTGAACCCGGTGGCGGTGGAGGTGGCCGCGCGGGCGGGGGCCCGGTTCGTCTGGCTGCCCACGGTGGATGCCCTGAACGAGGCCCACCACCTGGAAACCCTGCCCCCCGGAAAGCGGCCCCAGTGGGCCCGCCTCCAGGAGGAGTTCCGGCGGCTGGGCCTGGATCCGGGGCCGGTGGAGGTCCTGGACGAAAGGGGCCATCCCCTCCCCGAGCTCAAGGCGGTCCTGGAGGCCGTGGCCCGGCACGGCCTGGTCCTGGCCACAGGGCACCTTTCGCGGAGGGAGATCTTCCCCGTGGTGGAGGCGGCCTTGGAAGCGGGGGTTAGGTTTCTCGTGATCACCCACCCCGACTACCCCACCCAGGACCTCCCCCTCCCCGAGCAGCGGGAGCTGGCCCGGATGGGGGCTTTCCTCGAGCGGTGCTTCGTCCCCTCGTATACGGGCAAGGTGCCCTGGGAAAGGGTCTTCCGGGCCATAGAGGCCACGGGCCCCGAACGGAACGTCCTCTCCACCGACCTGGGCCAGCCCCAAAACCCCCCTGTGGAGGAGGGGCTGGCCCTCTTCGCCGACAGGCTCTTGCAAGCGGGGTTTGACGAGGGAACGGTGCGGCAGATGGCCGTGGAGAACACGGTTTTCTTGGCAGAAGGAGGCAAGGGATGAAGCGGCTTCTGGTGGTTTCGGCCCACGCGGCGGACTTCGTTTGGCGGGCCGGAGGCGCCATCGCCCACGTGACGGCCCACGGGGGGAAGGCCCTGGTGGTGGCCCTGACCTACGGGGAGCGGGGGGAGTCGGGGGAGCTCTGGAAGGAGGCGGGCCAGACCCTAGAAAGGGTCAAGGCCATCCGCCACCAGGAGGCAAGCCAAGCGGCGGCCATCCTGGGGGCGGAGTTTCTGGCCCTGGACCTGGGGGATTACCCCTTACGGATGACGGAGGAGGCGGTGGAGCGCCTCCGGGCCATCCTGGTGGACTTCGCCCCCCAGATCCTCATGACCCACACCCCTCAGGACCCCTTCAACCCCGACCACCCCGTGGCCTACGCCATCACGGAGAAGGCCCGCCAGCTGGCGGCGGGGGCCGGGGTGGCCAGCGCCTTCAAGACCATCCCGCCGCCCGAATTCCTCCTCTTTGAACCCCATCAGCCGGAGCTTTCGGGCTTCGTGCCTAACCTCTTCCTGGACATCACCCCGGTGTGGGAGAAGAAGCTTAAGGCCATGGAGGTCTTCGCCTCCCAGGCCTATCTGCAACGCTACTACGCGGAGCGGGCGGAGCACCGGGCCAACCACGCCCGCAGGATCTCCGGCCGCAAGGGGATTGAACGGGCAGAGGCCTTCCAGCGGGTTCTGCCCCAAGTGGTGGACCGGCTATGAGCCTGAAGAGGGAGGAACTCGTCCTTCTGGCCGAACTGGGTTCGGCCACGGTCTACGAGGCGGCGGGCCGGGCGGGCCTCCTCGAGGGCCCCTGGCTCCGCCTGGTGCCGGGAAGCCGGGCCGCCGGGCCGGCCCGGACCGTCCTCTGCGCCCCGGGGGACAACCTCATGGTCCACGCGGCCATGGCGGTGCTGCAGCCGGGGGAGGTGCTGGTCCTGGCCCTGCCCACCCCCGAACCGGTGGCCCTCTTGGGGGAACTTCTCGCCACCCAGGCCCAGGCCAGGGGGGCCGCGGCCATCCTGGTGGAGGCCGCGGTGCGGGACGCGGACGAGATCGCCGCCCTGGGCCTGCCCGTCTGGGCGCGCTGGGTAAGCCCAAGGGGGGCGGAACGCAAAACACCAGGGCGGCTTGGGATCCCGGTGCGGGTGGGCGGGGTGGCGGTGGCCCAGGGGGACTACCTGGTGCTGGACGGGGACGGGGTGGTGGCCGTACCCCGGGAAAGGGCCCGGGAGGTTCTGGAAAAGGCCCGGGCCCGGGCGGAGCGGGAGGCGGCCCTTAGGGAGCGCTACCGGCGGGGGGAACTTTCCATAGACCTCTACGGCCTGCGCCCCCTGGTGGAGGAGGAGCTGAGGAAGGCCGATGGGGCTTAGGGTGGCCGTTTTGGGCCTGGGGGAGGCGGGAAGCCTCTTCGCCCGGGACCTCCTCGCCCAGGGAGCGGAGGTGGCGGGCTACGACCCCGTGCCGGAAAAGGGGGTCCCGGGCCTCCTGCGGGCAGGCAGCGAGGCCGAGGCCGCGGCCGGGTCGGACCTCGTCCTCAGCGTGAACTGGGCCCGGGTGGCCCTGGAGGTGGCGGAAAGGGTGGCCCCGGTGCTCCGGCCCGGCCAGGTCTACGCGGACCTGAACACCGCAAGCCCAGCCTTAAAGGAGAGGATCGCCCGTTGCCTTGCCCCCACCGGGGCCCTCTTCGCCGACGTGGCCCTGATGAGCCCGGTCCCCGGCCGGGGCCTCCGCACCCCCGCCCTGGCCGCCGGGCCGGGGGCGGAGGCCTACCGGGCCCTCCTCGCCCCCTTGGGGGCCCCGGTGCGGGTGGTGGGGGAGGAGCCGGGTGCCGCCCAGGCGCGGAAGCTCCTCCGAAGCGTTTTCTTCAAGGGTTTGGCCGCGGCGGTGGGGGAGGCGCTGGAAGGGGCCCGGCGGCTCGGGCTGGAGGAGGAGATCCGGAAGGAGATCGCCCAAAGCCTCAAGGAAGCGGACGAGGGCCTGGTGGAAAGGCTGGTGGAGGGAAGCCGGAAGCACGCCCAAAGGCGGTACGAGGAGATGCTGGCCGCGGCCGAGCTTTTGGAGGGGGTGGGAGTGGAGCCCCTCCTGGCCCGGGCCACCGCGGCCTGGCTCCGTGGGCTGGTAAAGTGAGGGCGTGAACCGGGCCCGGGACTGGCTGGCGCAGGCGGAGCACAACCTGCGCCACGCCCAGGCCTCTTTGGGGTTTGGCGACTGGGCGTGGGCTTGCTTTGCCGCCCAGCAAGCCGCAGAGGCGGCCCTCAAGGGCCTACACCTGGCCCGGGGACAGGTGGCCTGGGGGCATTCCATCCTTGACCTCCTGACGGAACTCCCCCAAGATATAGATGTTCCAGAAGACTTGGTGGAGGCGGCCAAGATCCTGGACAAGTACTACATCCCCACCCGTTACCCCGATGCCCACCCCTCCGGACCTGCCGCCCGCCACTACGTGGCCCGGGAAGCGGAGGAAGCGGTGCAGCTAGCGGGAAAGGTTCTAGACTTCGTTAGGGGGTACCTATGACCCGGGTGTTCCGCCTGGACCGGAGGGCCCGCCTCGAGGAGGTCCGCCGGGGGGCCCAGGCCCTAGGGGAGCTGCACCCGGAGGTCCTGGCCGTGGTCCTCTTCGGCTCCCTGGCCCGGGGGGAGGCCACGGCCATGAGCGACGCGGACCTCCTGGTCCTCCTCGCCCACACCCCCTGGCCCTTTGAGGAACGCCTGGTGCGGTACCGCCCCCCGGGGGTGAGGGGCGTGGAGGTCTTCCCCTACACCTGGGAGGAGGCCGAAGCCTTGCTGGCGGAAGGGCTTGGCCCCATCGGCCCGGCCCTAAAGGAGGGCCTCGTCCTCTTCCAGCGGGAAGGGGCCTGGGAGAGGTTCAGGGAGAGGGCCCCCTTCAGGCCAGGGCCTTGAGGGTTTCCGCCCAGCGCCCCGTGGTGTGGAGGCCCACGTAGTTCTCCGCCAGGAAGGAGAGGAGGTGGGGGCTTTCCCCCAGGTGGCGGAGCTGGGCCAGCCGGAGCCCCTCGGCGAAGGGGTCCTCGTGGGTGTGGAGGAGGGTAGTCATCCAGTAGGAGAAGAACTCCGCCTGCCACACGTGCCGGAGGGCCTCCTCCGTAAAGGAGCCCAGGAAGGTGGGGTCCTTCTCCAGGTAGAAGGCCCTTAGCGCCCGGAAGAGGGCCACCGCGTCGGCCACGGCCATGTTCATCCCCTTGGCCCCCGTGGGGGGCACCACGTGGGCCGCGTCGCCGATGAGGAAGAACCGCCCGTGCTGCATGGGCTCCACCACCAGGGCCCGCATGGGGGTGAGGCTCTTTTCCAAAAGGGGGCCGGGGCGGACCTCGGCCACCCCGTCCAGGCGAAGGGCGAGCTCCTCCCAGATGCGGGCCTCGGGCCAGTCCTCGAGGCGCTCCTCCGGGCCCACCTGCAGGTAGTTCCGGGCCAGGGTGGGGGAGCGCATGCTGAAAAGGGCGAAGCCCCTAGGGTGGCTGGCGTAGATGAGCTCCTCCGCCGCCGGACGGGTCTCGGCCAGGATGCCCAGCCAGGCGAAGGGGTAGGTGCGCCGGTGGACCCTGGCCCCCGGGATGAGGCCCCGGAGGGCGCTGTGGGAGCCGTCGGCCCCCACGGCAAACTCCGTCCGCACCCGCTCCGTCCGCCCCTCTGGGGTGCGGTAGACCAGGACGGGGTTCCGCTCCAGCTCCTCCACCCCCAGGACCTCGTGCTCAAAGAGGATCTCCCCTCCCCCCTCCAGGTGGAGGCGGATCATGTCCCGCACCGCGTACTGCTGGCCATAGACCCAGATGCTCCTGCCCCCGGCCAAGGTGGGGAAGTCCACCCGGTGGAGGGCCCCGTCAAAGGCCAGGTAGACCCCGCGGTGCTCCAGGCCCTCCCGCTCCATCCGCTCCCCCAGGCCCGCGGCCAGGAGGATCTCCTTAGCCCCCCACTCCAAGACCCCAGCCCGGATACGGTGAGGGCTCGTTTCCAGGTACGCGCGGCTCTTGGCCTCCAGGACCAGCGTCTCCACCCCGATGCGGTGGAGGAGATGGGCCAGGAGGAGCCCCGCAGGGCCCGCCCCCACGATGCCCACCTGGACCCTACGCATCCTCCCCCCCAAAGAGGATGAGGTCGGAAAGGGGCCGGCCCTCCACCCCCTCCTCCTCCGGGCCGAAGGGGGTGGCCAGGAGGCGGGAGAAGGTCTCCGGGCTCTGCCAGGTGAGGGCCTCGAGCTCCAGGGGGTCCAGGTCGATGCTGTACCCCGTCCGGGGGGAGGTGATGCGCACCCGCTCCCCCTGGCCGGTGCGGACCTTCTCTATGGTCACGGTGGTGAACTCGTTGGTCAGGGTGATCATGCCGTCCTCCCTAGAGGAAGAAGGAGAGGTTGTGGGTGGGCAGGGTGGCGCTGTCTAGGATGACGATCCGCTGGGCCAGCCGCCACCCCCCCTCCCGGCGGCGCCACACGTCCCGCCTCTCGGCGGAGAGCAGGGTGTAGTCGGGCCGGTCCCAGCGGCTACGGAAGAGGAGGAGGTTGGAGCGCACCGCCACCTCCTCCCCCCGTTCCGTCCGCACCACCTCCCCCACCCGCACGTTGGTCACGAAGTGGCGCAGGCGGGAAGGGGGGTCCTCCGCCCAGGCGAAGCCCGTTTCCAGCCTGGCCACCCGCATCTCCAAGGAGGTGCGGTCCTCGTCCAGGTGGTGCATCCCCTCCGCCACCCCGCTCAGGCCCCCCTCCGGAGGGCGCTCCCGGGTCTGGCGCACCGGCACCCGGTAGACCACCTCCTCGTCCAGAAGGTCCAGCCATTCCCGGTATCGGCCCTCGTCCAGAAGCTCCGCCTCCTTGTAGAGCACCTCCAGGATCTCCCGGGTGGGATCCATGCACACCCCCTAAGCCAAGAGCATCTCCAGGTAACGCCGGTGGAAGTTGCGCAGGTTGGCGTCCGTGAAGTTGAGCCCGTAGGCCACGCCCGGCCCCGGCCAGTTGGGGTCGGGGGCCAGGTGGAGGCCCATGCGGTAGTACAGGCGAACCCGCCCCCCTTGGGTGGAGGCGGCGTTTTGGGCCACGTGGGACCAGATCTCGGTGTCGTCCTGCTCGAAGGTCCCGGAGGAGCCGAAGAAGCGGAGGTAGGAGTGGCGGGCCTTTTCCTTGAACCACTCGGGAGCGTCCTTCTCCACCAGGCCCCAGGAGAAGATCTCGATCCGCCCCGGGCCCAGGGGATGCCAGACCCGGAAGGTGAGCATGGGCACGGGACGCGGGTACTTGTGGTCCGGGCGGCGGATGGGGTTGTGGATGGAGAAGTTGGGAAAGAGGGTGATGAGGAGGATGCGGGTTTCCTTGGCCACCTCCCACTGCTCCTTGGTGGGGTAGGAGGCCCGGGCCCGCTCCATCATCTCCTCGGGGTAGCCCCAGAAGGGGGGGAGCTGGGCCCCCGGGGGGGCCCCCACCACCATGGCCCCGTGGCCTTTTCCGGGAACGTGGATCTGCTCCCCGTACATGGCGTACTTGGCGTCCTTGGGGGCGATGCCGAGCTCGATGAGGGAACGGTGGGTCATGAGGGTGTGGTAGCTGTCGCTTATGAAGGTCTCTAGGGCCAGCTTCCAGTCCGTGGGCACCACCCAGCGCTGGGGCGGGCCCAGCACCTCGAGGCCCGCCGGGCTCCGCTTGGTGATGAGCTCCAGGTACCAGCGGATCTCCCCCAGCCATTCCTCCAAGGACGGGGCCCCGGGGTCCAGGTTGCCGAAGAGGAGGCCGTCAAAGGCCTCGAGGCGGGGCAGGGGCACCAGGCCCCACTCCTCCTTCCTCAGATCCCCCGCAAAGGCTTCCCGCTCCGCGGGCACGCCCACCAGGGCCCCGTCGTTGCGGTAGGTCCAGCCGTGGAAAGGGCAGCGGAAGTGGCTGGCGTTGCCCGCCTCCGCCCGGCAGACCCGCATCCCCCGGTGGCGGCACATGTCCAGGAAGGCCCGCACCTGCCCGTCCTCGCCCCGGACCACGATGTAGGGGTTGTTGAGGATGTAGCGGAGCACGTAGTCCCCGGGCTTGGGGATCTCGGACTCGTGGGCCAGGTACACCCAGGAGCGGCTGAAGATCCGCTCCTTTTCCAGCTCAAAGAGGTCGGGGTCGTTGAAGATCCACGCGGGCAGAAGCCCCTCCTCCACCCCCTGGGCCAGCTCCTCCAGCTTGGCCCGCACCCCATCGGAAAGCCTAAGCACCCCTCCCACCTCCTCTAGACGCCCAGGTGCTCCGCCAGAACCCGGTCCGAGGCCTCCTCCGGCCGACCGGCCCAGACGATCTCCCCGTGCTCCAGGATGTAGACCCGGTCGGCCACGGAGAGGGCCATCTGGACGTTCTGCTCGGCCAGGAGCACCGTTTCCCCTTCCGCCTTGAGGGTTTGGACCACCTCCGCCACCTGGCGGACCATGAGGGGGGAAAGCCCCTCGCTGGGCTCGTCCATGAGGACCACCTTGGGGTTGCGTAGGAGAGCCCGGGCGATGGCCACCATCTGCTGTTCCCCCCCGGAAAGGGCCCGGGAGGCCACCTGCCGCCTCTCCTTAAGCCGGGGAAAGACCTCAAAGACCCGCTCCACGGTCCAGCGGCCCCCCAGGCCCTGGGCGGCCAGGCGGAGCTCCTCCTCCACGGAAAGCCCCTCGAACATCCTGCGCCCCTGGGGCACCAGGGCCATCCCCCGGTGGGCCCGGCGGTAGGGGGGCAGGTGCCCCACCCCCTCCCCCAGGAGGAGCACCTCCCCCCCTTGCAGGGGGAGGAGCCCCATGAGGGCGGAGAGGAGGGTGGTCTTCCCCATCCCGTTCCGGCCCAGGAGGGCCACCACCTCCCCCCGGCGCACCTCCAGGTCCACCCCCTGGAGCACCCGCATGGCCCCATACCCCGCGGCCAGGCCCCGGCAGGCGAGCACCACCTCCCCGGAGGGGTCCTTCCCCCCCTCCCCCACGGCCCAGCCGCTCCCCACGTAGATCTCCTGGACCGTGGGGTCCTGGCGGATGGCCTCGGGAGGACCTTGGGCCACCACCTCCCCGTAGTGGAGCACCGTGACCTGGTGGGCGAAGCGGAGGGCGTAGTCCAGGTCGTGCTCCACCAGGAGAACGGTGATCCTGGGGTCCAGTCCTAGGATGAGGCGGCCGATCCGCTCCCGCTCCGCCCCCGAAAGGCCGGCCAAGGGCTCGTCCAGGAGGAGGACACTGGGGCGCTGGACCAGGGCCATGGCGATCTCCAGCTGGCGTTTTTCCCCGTGGGAGAGGCGGCCCGCCTCCACCCCCGCCCGCTCGGCCAGGCCCACCCCCTCCAGGACCGCGGCCACCTCCTCGTCCGGGGCCAGGGCCTTCCGCCAGGACCCCGCCTGTCCCCGGGCGGCCTCCCGGGCCAGGGCCACGTTCTCCCAGACCGAAAGTTCCGGGAAGAGGCTGGAGCGCTGGAAGGTGCGGGCCAGGCCCAGCCGGACCACCCCTTCCTGGGGCCGCCCGGTGATCTCCCTGCCCCCCAAAAGGACCCGTCCCCGGTCCGGCCTGAGCTCCCCCGCGATGACCTTAAAGAGGGTGCTCTTCCCCGCCCCGTTGGGGCCGATGACCGCCCGGCGTTCCCCCGGGGCCACCTCGAGGCTCACCCCCGCCAGGGCCAGGACCCCGCCGAAGGCCTTGTACACCCCTTCCACCTTAAGCCCGGCCACCGCCACCCCCCACGCGCTTTTCCAGAAGCACCCAAAGCCCCTCCCGGGCGTAGAGCACGCTGAGGATGAGGAGGAGCCCCACGAAAAGCCCCCAGAGGTCGGTCAAGGAGCTCACCCAGGCCTGGAGGAAGACGTAAAGCACCGCCCCGAAGGCCGCCCCCCAGAGCCCCCGCGCCCCTCCCAGGAGGACCATGACCACCAAGACCGCGGAGGTCAGCCAGAAGAGGTCGTGGGGGCTCACAAAGGAGCGGTGGAGGACCAGCCCGGCCCCCGCAAGCCCGGTGAGCCCTCCGGCCAGGGTGTAGGCGGAGAGCTTGTAGAAAAAGGTGGGCACGCCTAAGGCCCGGGCCTTCTCCTCGTTCTGGCGTATGGCCTCCAGGGTCTTGCCGTAGGGGGTGCGGAGCAGGTGGCCCAGAAACCCCAGGACGAGGAGGAGGAGGACCAGGGCCGCCCCGTGGAGGAGGACCGGGTTCAGGGCCATCCCGGAGAGGGAAAGCCCGTCGTCCCCTCCGGTGAGGGCGGTCCACTTGAAGGCTGCGGAGTAGACCATCTGGGCGAAGGCCAGGGTGAGCATCAGGACAAAGATCCCTTGGGCCCGGAACACCAAAAGGCCGGTGAGGAGGCCGTAAAGCGCGGCCACCAGGAAGGCCAGAAAAAGAGCCCCCCCCAAGGGCCAACCCGCCTTCAGGGCCAGGCCCAGGGTGTAGGCCCCGAGGCCTAAGAAGGCGGCTTGGCCCAAGGAAGCGATGCCCGCGTGGCCCATGAGGAAGCTCAGAGCAGCGGCCGCCACCCCCAGGAGGAGGCCCTCGGTGGCCAGGAAAAGGGGGTACCCCCCGAAGAAGGCCGGCAGGAGGAGGAGGGCCACCAGGCCCGCCCGGAGGCCCAGGGTCCGGAGCTGGGCCCGGGGGGTAGCCGTCTTGGAGCGCTGGGCCATCATGCCAGCCTCCTTCCCAGAAGCCCCTCCGGCTTAAGGGCCAGGACCAGGGCCATGAGGGCAAAGATGAGGAACATGGCCACCTGGGGCAGGAAGAGGCGGCCGAACCCGTCCACCAGCCCCACCAGGATGGCCCCGAAGAAGGCCCCCTCCAGGCGGCCCAGCCCGCCGATGACCACCACCATGAGGGCGAAGAGGGTCATCTGGGCGTCCATCCCCGGGGCCAGGGCGATGAGGGGGGCCCCCAGAACCCCCCCCAGGGCGGCCAGCCCCGTGCCCACCCCAAAGGTCAGGAGGCCCACCCGCTCGGGCCGGATGCCCAGGGCGCTGGCCATGGCGGGGTCGGAGGTCACGGCCCGGATCTGGACCCCAAAGGCGGTGCGGGCGAGAAGGAGGCGCACCAGGAAGAAGAGGAAGAGCCCCGTGCCGATGAGGAAGAGGGGGTACTTGGGGTAGATGAGGGGGCCCAGGAAGAGGGGGCCGGCGAGCTCGGGGGGCGGGGGGACGGAGCGCACCGCGGCCCCAAAGGCGGCCCTGAGGAGGTCGGCGATGACGAACCCCAGGCCGATGGTGAGGAGGACCTGCTCCAGCTCCCTCCCGTGGAGCCCCCGGAGGAGAACGCGCTCCAGAAGCGCCCCCAGGAGCCCTACCCCCAGGGGCACCACGAGAAGGGCCAGCCAGAAGTTCCCCCAGGCCTGGGCCAGGGCCAGCCCCAGGTAGGCCCCCAGGAGGTAAAAGGCCCCGTGGGCCAGGTTGACCACCCGGGCCACCCCGAAGATGAGGGAAAGCCCCAGGGCCAGGAGGAAGAGGAGCATCCCGAAAGCCAGGCTGTTGAGGAGTTGGGTCAGGAGAAGGAGGACCATGCCCGTCACTTTCCCGGATCGCGCACCGTGCCCAGATCGGCGATGAGCCGATTGGTGAAGAAGTTCTCCATGCGCACCACTTCCCGGACGTACACGTGCTGGGTGGCGTTGTTGGTCTCCGGGTCCATCTGGACGAAGCCTCGAGGGCTGATGATCTTGGCCGTCTTCAGGGCCTCCACCAACCGCCTGCGGTTGGAAACGTCCCCCCGGACGGTGTTGATGGCGTCCACGATGAACTGCATGGCGTCGTACCCCCGGACGGCGAAGTGGTTGGGCACCCCGCCGTACTTCCGGCGGTAGGCTTGGACGAACTCCCGGTTGGCGCTGTTGTTCAGGGTGTAGACCCAGTGGTCGCAGCTCTTGGCCCCCAAAGCCGCCTCGCCGATGGCCTCCAGAACGTTCTCGTCCGTCACCTCCCCGCTCACCGCCAAGGGGATGGCCCGGTTCAGACCGAACTGGGCGTACTGCCGGAGGAAGATCACCGCGTCGCTTCCGGAAAGCACCCCGAACACCGCGTCCGGCCTGCTGGCGGTGATGCGGGCGATGACCGCGCTGAAGTCCGTGGTCCCCAAGGGGGAGTAGACCTCGCCCACCACCTGGCCGCCGGCCTCGAGGAAGCTCTCCTTGAAGGCGGCGGTGGACTCCTTACCGAAGGCGTAATCCAGGGCCACCACGAAAACCCGCTTGCCCACGTTCCTGGCCACCCAGGCCCCCATGGGGTAGTGCTGCTGCCAGGCGCTGATGGAGGTGCGGAACACGTAGGGGCTCTTGCGGGCCCGGGTGATGTCGTTGGCCGCGGCGTTGGCCACCACCGTGGGGATCTGGCGCTCGTGGACGTAATCCCGGACCGCGTAGGCGGACGAGGAAAGGATGATCCCCGCCAGAAGGTCCACCTTGTCCTGCTCCACCAGCTTGCGCACCTTGCGCACGGCCACCGCGGGGTCGGCCTCCTCGTCCTCCTTTAGGAGCTGGATGGGCCGGCCCCCCGCCTGCCCCCCCACCTTCTCCAGGTACAGTTCCATCCCCCGGGTGATCTCCTGCCCCAGCCGGGCGAAGGGCCCGGAATAGGAGAGGACCACCCCGATGCGGATGGGCTGGCTCCCCTGCCCTAGGGCAAAGGAGAAGCGGCTGGCCGCCGCGGCCCCCAAAAGCCCGAGACCCGCCTTGATCACCTGCCTGCGCCCCAGCTTTTCCATACCTTTCCTCCCTGAGGGTTTGCCCACCATGTTACCCTCCGTCGCCCATATTGTCAACAATATTACCTACCATCTGAAGGCCCCTCTCTCCAGGCCAGGGCTGGCCCACCTGGGCCGCCAAGCGCACCGGCGTATTGGCCGCCCCAAAGTGCTCGTACCCTCCCCTCCGCTCCAAGGCCTCAAAGAAAAACCGCCCGTGGAAAGCGGGGGTGTAGAGCTGGAGGAACTCCCCGCCCCGACCGTCGGCATCGTAGAGCAGGCCGTGGGCCTCCAGCTGTTCCAAGAAGGCCGGTTCCAGGTCGAAGCGGGTGGCCAGGACCCGGTAGTAGGAGCGGGGAACCTCCAGAAGGGGAAGCCCTCGGGCGCGCATCCTTTCGGCCACCTCAAACACGTTGGGGACGGCAAAGGCCACGTGCTGGATCCCCCCTCCCCCCATGGCCCGGAGGAACCGGGTGGCCAGGGTTTCCCCCCCTTCCGCGGTGTTCAGGGGAATCCGGATCCCTCCTTTGGGGCTGTGCACGCACCGGCTGTAAAAGGCCCCGTAGGGGTCCAGGATCTCCACCACAGGCTCCAGCTCAAAGTCAAAGAGGCTCTTATAGACCAGAAGCCAGCTGTACAGCTCGGGGCGGCCCATCACGTTGGTGAAGTGGTCCACCCGGAGGTGGGCCTCGGCGGCCTCCTGGCCTTCGGGAAGGCCCAGGATGGCCTCCACCGAGCCCTCCACCAGATAGATGCGGGTCCGGCCCGGGCCCCGGAGGGCGGGCAGGGGCAACCCCCCACCCCCTAAGGGGTGGACCTCCAGGTTCAGGGCCTGGGCCCGGGCCAGAATGGGGGCCGCCCGCTGGACGCGGAACCCCACCCCACGGAAGCCCGGCACCTCCTGCGGAGCGGCCGCGCTCAGCTCCGGCTCGGCGTTGAGGACCACGCGGGCCCCCCCGCCGCGGTAGAGCCCCACCTCCAGGGCCGGATGCTTCCCCACCCGCAGGAGGCCCAGGGCTTGGAGGAGCTCGGATAGGATGCCCGCGTCCTCCTCCTCCGCAAGGAGCTCCACGAAGGCCACCTCCTCCACGGGCAGGGCCCTGGGCAGGGGGGGGACGACCCGCCCCAGCCTGTCCAGGAGGACCTTCAGGCTCCGGAGGGCGTTCTGGGCCACCTCCTGGGGCGGGGCGGCCCGGAACCACTCGTTGAAGATCTCCAGGGACAGGGGGCCCCTGTACCCCGAGGCCAGAACCGCCTCCAGGAAATCCGCCAGGGGCCAGTCCCCTTGGCCGGGGAAGGAACGGTGGTGGCGGCTTAGGGCCAGGGGGTCCATGAGGAGGTTGGGGGCATCGGAGAGCTGCACCAGGAAAACCCTTTCCCCCGGGAGCCTGGCCAGCTCCGCCACGGGGTTGCCCCGCACAAAGGCATGGAAGCTATCCAGGACAAGCCCCAGGTGGGGGTGGTCCGCCCGCCGGACCACTTCCCAGGCCTGGGGCCAGTCCCGCACGTGGCGCCCCCAGGAGAGGGCCTCGTACCCCACGCGGATCCCCCTCTGGGCGGCCCGTTCCGCCAGCTCCCGAAGCTGGGCGGCCATCCGGTCGGGGTCGCCCTCCGCAAGGGGGGAGGTGTTGGAGCAGACGTAGGTGAGGGCGATCCCCAGCTCCCCCATGAGGTCAAAGGTGCGCTCTATCCGCGCCAGCCGACGCTTTTGCACCTCAGGGGGCATGCCCTCGTAGTCCCGGATGGGCTGGAGGGCCACAAAGGAAAGGCCCAGGCTCTCCGCAAGGCGGCGGAGCTCCCTCGGGGTTCCCCTATAGGTGCAAAGATCGTCCTCGAAGATCTCCACCGCCCTAAAGCCGGCCCGGGCGATGGCCACCAGCTTTTCCTCCAAGGTGCCCCCTAGGCTGCAGGTGGCGATGGACCACTCCACGCCTACACCTCCTTGTGCTCCAGCACCACCTTGGGGACCGGGATGCGCCCTTCCAGAAGGGCCCGGAACACCTCGGGGGCCTCCTCCATGGGGTAGCGGGCCACCAGGCCCTCGGGCACCTCCGCCGTGAGGGCCGTGGCCTCGGCGAAGTCCTGGGGGGTAAAGGTGTAGCTCCCCTGCACCGTTCGTTCCCCCAGGACCAGCTCCTGGAGGGGAAGGGGGGCCTCGAGGGCGCCCAGGCCCACCGCCACCACCTTCCCCCCAGGGGCCACCGCCTTCACCACCCTCTTGAGGCTGGCCTCCGTCCCCACCGTGTCCAAGGCGGCCTCCCACTCCCCCGGCCCCTCCCCCGCGGGCAGGGCCAGGCCCAGGTCCACCAAGTGGCGCACCCGGGAGGGGTTGAGGTCCTCGAGGAACACCTCCGCCCCGGCCCGCCGGAGCAGCCAGGCCAAAAGCCCCCCTAAGGACCCGGCCCCTAGGACGAGCACCTTCCCACCCCGGAGGGGGCCCAAAAAGGACAACGCCCTCAGGGCCACCGCCAGGGGCTCGGCCAGGGCCCCCTTCCAGAGGGGGGTGCCGGGCGGTAGGGGAAAGAGCTGGCCGAGGGGGAGACGGATCCTTTCGGCAAACCCGCCCGGAAGGTGAAACCCCACGTGGCGCCGGTGGGGGCAGAGGTTGGGGCGGCCGCCCCGGCAAAGGGGGCAGGCCCCGCAGGAGAGCAGGGGATGGACGGCTACCCGTTGCCCCACCCACCCCTCGGGCCCCTCCTCCACCACCCCCGCCACCTCGTGCCCCAAGACCAGGGGGGGCCGCCAGCGGGCCCGCATGGCCGGGGTGCCTTTGTACACGCTGAGGTCGCTTCCGCAAAGGCCGCAGGCCCCAACCCGAAGGAGCACCCCTTCCCCTTCCGGAGGGTCAAGCTCCCGCCAGCGAAGCCTCCCGTAATCCTCCAGCACCAAGGCCCGCATCTAGTCCCCCGGATGGAGCCGCTCCTCCATGGCCCGAAGCCGCAGGGCCTGGCGGTAGCGAAGCAGAGGTAGGGCCACCAGAAGCCCCAGGTTCACCAGGGCCAGGAGGACGGCCAGAGGGCGCTCAAAGAAGCTAAAAAGGTTCCAGTGGGTCTTGATCATGCTGGTCATGAAGTGCTGCTCCAGAAGGGGCCCCAGGACCATACCCAGGACCACCTGGCCCAGGGGGAAGCCGCCCCGCCGGAGGACAAAGCCCAGGGCCCCCAAGGCGGCAAGGAGGTAGAGGTCGAAGGGGTTGTTGTTCACGGCGTAGGCCCCCACCGCACAAAGGGCCAGGACCACGGCCATGAGCACCTCCCGGGGCACCTGCAGGATGGCCCGGACGAGAAAGGTGCTCAGGTACCCCACCAGGGGCATGAGAAGGGCGCTGACCAGGAAAAAAGCCCCGTAGATCTGGAAGACCAAGGGGGCGTGGTTCTTAAAGAGGTCCGGGCCGGGGGTGATCCCAAAGGCCAGGAACATGCCCAGCAGGATGGCGGTGAGGGTATCCCCGGGAAGCCCCAACGCCATGGCGGGGATCCAGGCCCCCGCCACGGCGGCGTTGTTGGCGCTGGCCCCGCTCAGGACCACTTCCTCCTTCGGGGCCTTCCGCAGGCGGGCCAGGTTGCTGGTGACCCAGGCGGCGATGTCCGAGCCCGCCCCGGGCAGGAAGCCCACAAAGGTGCCCAGGAGGGAGGAGCGGAGCAAGGCCCCGCGGAACCTCCAGGCCTCGAGGAGCGGCTCCAGAAAGTAAGCCCGGAGGCTGGCGGCCAGAGGGATGGAAGGGCGTCCTGCCCCCCGCTCCTTGCGGTAAAGGTACTCCAGCACCTCGCTGACCCCAAAAAAGGCGATGAGGGCCACGATGAAGTTGATGCCCCCCAGGAGCTCGGGGCGGCCCAGGGTGAAGCGGGGATGGCCCAGGGCCGGGTCGTACCCCACCGTGGCCAGGAGCATGCCCAGCCCAAAGGCGATAAGGGCCTTGAAGACGTTGGGGGTGGCCAAGACGCCGCTGACGATGCCCAAAAGGACCAGCCAGAAGTACTCGAACGAGGAGAACTGGCGCGCCAGCCAGACCAGCCCCAGCGAACCCACGATGAGGAAGAGGAGCCCGACCAGGCTCCCCACGGCGCTGGGAAGGGCGGAAAGGCCCAGGGCCAAGGAAGGGGAGCGCTTCTGGGCCAGCTCGTGGATCTCCTCCGTGTAGGCGGCGGAGGCCGGGGTACCGGGCAGGCGCACCAGGATGGACCCGATGTCCCCCGCGAAGATGGCCGTGGCGCTGATCCCGATAAGGGCCGCCATGGCCACCTCCGGGCCCGTAAAGAGCAGGAAGGGGATGGCCAGGCTTAGGGCCAAGGTGGCGGTGAGGCCGGGAACGGCCCCGAAGAAGGCCCCGTAAAGGGAGCCGAGGAGCAGGGCTAGGAGGGTCTCGGGGCTGAAGAGGCTCACCCGTGCACCCCCAAAAGCCTCACAAAGAAGGCGTAAACGAAGGAGGCCACCACCCCCGAGGCCAGGAGCACCGCCCACCCCCTCCCCTTAAGGAGAACCCCCGCCCAAAGGGTGAGGAGGCCGGCGGTGGCCACCAGCCCCCAGGCCTTAAGGAGGAAGGGGGCCGCCCCCAGCCCCGCCAGGGCCCCCAGGACCCCTGGAAGCCAACCGGACCCCCCTCCTCCCCGGGACCATGGGCGCCCGGCCCAGAGTAGGCCCAGGCTGGAGGCCACCAGGATCCCCCCCAGCAGGCTGGGGAAAAGGGCCGGTCCGGGGTAACCCCCCTCCATCTGGGGAAGGCCCCGGGCCAGGACCAGGGCCGCCCCGCCCAGGACCAGGGCCAAAAGGGCTCCGCAGGCTTCCCAACCCCGATCGGTCATGGGACCTCCGGCCTAGAACTTGAGCTCCAAGGCCTGGACGATCTGGTTCATGGCCTGGGTCCGCTCCTGCAGGAAGGCCAGGCTGGCCTTGCGGTCCAAGTGGTTGATGACCAGGTTGGCGTTGGTCATAAACCGGACGAACTCGGGGTCCTGCACCGCCTTGGCAAAGGCCTTGTCCAGACGGTCGATCACCGAAGGCAGGGTGAACTTGGGGGCCGCGGCCATGAGGAAGGAGGCGAAGGTCCAGTCCACCCCCAGCTCCTTCAGGGTGGGGATGTCCGGGAAGGCGGGGAAGCGCCTATCGGTCATGAAGGCCAGGTAGCGGGCCTCCCCGGCCTTGACCAGGGCGCTGGCCTCCCCGATGGCCACAAAGGCCACGTTGATGCCCCCCGAGATGAGCTCCTGCAGGGCCGCGGCCGCCCCCTGAGTGGGCACCCAGGGGAGATCCGCGTCCTTGAGGCCGAGCTTCCAGAGCAGGCCCAGGCGGGCAAAATCGTAAGAGCCCCACTTGGCCGTACCCGAGGCCTTGTACCTCCCCCGGTTATTTCGCAGATCTGCTACAAATTCCTGGAAGGTCCGCCAAGGCGCATCCTTGCGCACCACAACGGCCACGGGGTTGAGGACCAGGAGGGAGATGGGCGCGAACATGTCCGCGCTGATCTTGGTCTGGGCCACCCACGGGGGAAGGACCACCTCCAGGGTGATGATGCCGATGGTGTAGCCGTCGGGGCGGGCCTGGGCGATGGCCCCGTGGCCCACCGCCCCGCCCCCACCCGTGCGGTTCACCACCTGGACAGGGACCCCCAGGTCCTTTTCCAAAACCGGGGCCAGGGCCCGGGCCGTGAGGTCGGTGGAACCGCCGGGGGACCAGGGCACGATGAGGGTGATGGGCCGGGAGGGGTAACGCTGGGCCCACCCCCTGGATCCCAAAGCCAGGACTCCGGCCAGGGTAAGACCGTCCTTCAAGAGCTTCCGCCGAACCTGGTTCATCCTTAGCCTCCTTTGCCGAGCTGCTCTAGCTTACCGGTTCGGTGGCCTTCAAGGGGGGCGTCCCGTAGGTGTAGAAGGTTTCCGGAAGCTGGCCGCCGAACCAGATGGTGCTCTTCTCCAGGTCGTTCACGTTGGTCACGTCCCAGACCACCGTCTTCCAGGTGGGGTCAAAGATCAGGTAGCCCGTGTCCCCGAAAAGCTCCACCCGGGTCCCCCCGGGCTCAAAGACGTACATGAAGTAGGCCTGGGTGGTGCCGTGCTTGCCGGGGCCGGCCTCGATGCGCACGTCGTACTCCACCAGAAGGTCGGCCAGGTCTAGGAGGTGCTGGGGGTAACCGTACCAGAAGGCGATGTGGTGGAAGCGCCCCTTGGCGCCGGTGGCGTCCCGCATAAGCCCGATCTCGTGGACCAGGGGGCTTACGGAAAGCCAGGCCCCAAGCTCCTCCCCCTCCCCCCGCACCTTCTGCTCCCGGAGCTTGAAGCCCAGGACCTCCTGGAAGAAGCGCCGGTTGGGGGTGACCTCGGAGCACAGGCAGTTCACGTGGTCCAGCCGCCGCACGGGGATGCCCCGAAGGGGCCTCTTGGAGGGGCGGTTTTTGAGCTTGCTCCGCTTCTCCGGAGGGGCCTCGTAGTAGGCCACCTCAAAGAGGAGCTCCATCCGGTGCCCGTCCGGGGTGCGGAAGCGGTAGGCGGGCCCGTGGCCCAGGTCCTCCGTCCACCCCTCCCCAAGCCCCAAGGCCTCTATGGCCCGCACCCGACGCTCCAGGGCCTCCTGGGAAGCCGTGCGCCAGGCGATGTGGCCTAAGCCCGCCTCCTTGGCCTCGGTAACCTTCAGGGTGTGGTGGTACCAGTCCTCGTAAGCCCTAAGGTAGACGGACTGGCCCTCCCGGGCGGTTTCCTCCAGGCCCAAGACCTCCGTGAAAAACCAAAGCGTGCCCTCGGGGTTGGGGGTGTAGATCTCCGCGTGCGCCAGCTGGACCACATCAAACCCTTCCATCTAAAGCCTCCCTTCCTCCTCCATGCGCAGGATCTCCTGGATGACCTCGGCCCCTCGGTTGGCCGCGGGGAGGCCCCGGAAGAGAAAGGCTAGGCCCACCACCGCGGAAAGCTCCTCGTAGGTGGCCCCCGCCCGCCGGGCGGCGATGGCGTGGAGCCGGGCGGCGTCGGACAGGTCCATGAGGAGCATGCCGAAGAGCATGAGCTGGGCCGTCTTCACGTCAAAGCAGGGGGGGTACATGAGCCGGGCCCGGAGCTCCTCCTGTAGCCTCAGGGTTTCCGGGTCCAGGCGGGCGAGGAGATCCGTCCGCGCCTGGATCCTAGGGGGGACGAAGCCGATGAGTTCCCGGTACCGGTCCCGGAGGCGCTCCAGCTCTTCCAAAGGCATCCTGAGGGGCAACTCCGCCACGCTGACCTCCTATAGCGGACCCTTGAGGGTTCAAGGCCAAGGCTAGGCCCTGTGGGGAGGGGGAGGCAAGCCGTTGGTTCGGAATAGATGAACGGACTGTTCCTTTATGATGAACCCAAGGCTCGGCACAGACCCCGCCTTTGGCTAACCTCTAAGGGAGAAGCCCATGCTCGGAACGGTGCAGAAGGTCGGCGAGGTCCTGGAACTCTTCACCCGGGAGCATCCGGAGTGGGGGGTTACGGAGGTGGCCCGGGCCCTGGGCATCCCCAAGTCCAGCGCCCATGCCCTCCTGGCCACCCTAAGCCAGATCGGCCTCCTCAAACGGGGCCGGGAGGGGCGCTACCGGCTGGGCTTCCGGGTCCTGGCCCTGGCCCACGTGCTCCTCTCCACCAGCTCCTGGCGGGAAGAGGCCAGGAAGGCCATGGAGGAGCTGGTGGCCCGCTTCGGCGAGACCACCCACCTGGCGGTGCTGGAGTGCGGCCGGGTGGTCTACGTGGAGAAGCTGGAGGGCACCCGGGCGGTGAAGGTGGCCACCACGGGGATCGGGGTGGAGCTCCCCGCCCACTGCAGCGCGGTGGGCAAGGTCCTCCTGGCCCACCGGCCCTGGGAGGAGGTCCTTAGCATCGTGGAGGCGCGGGGCCTGCCGGCCCTCACCCCCAACACCATCACCACCCTGGACGAGCTCAAGACCGAGCTCCAGGCGGTGCGGGAACGGGGGTACGCCTACGACATCGAGGAGGCCGTGCCCGAGCTCTGCTGCGTGGCCGCCCCCATCCGGGACCACACGGGGGAGGTCATCGCCGCCTTAAGCCTCTCCGTTCCCTTCTACCGCTTCCAGGAGCGCAAGGAGGAGTACCGTAGGGCCGTCCTGGAGGCCACCCGCACCGTTTCCGAACGCCTGGGCCACCTGGAGGAGGCATGGACAAGGTCAAGGTCGCGATTCTAGGCTCGGGCAACATCGGCACGGACCTCATGTACAAGCTCCTCAAGAACCCCGGGCACATGGAGCTGGTGGCCCTGGTGGGGATTGACCCCAAGTCCGAGGGCCTGGCCCGGGCTAGGGCCTTAGGCCTCGAGGCCAGCCCCGAGGGGATCGCCTACATTCTGGAACGCCCGGAGATCAAGATCGTCTTTGACGCCACCAGCGCCAAGGCCCACGTGCGCCACGCCAAGCTCCTGAGGGAGGCGGGGAAGATCGCCATCGACCTCACCCCCGCGGCCCGGGGGCCCTACGTGGTGCCCCCGGTAAACCTGAAGGAACACCTGGACAAGGACAACGTGAACCTCATCACCTGCGGCGGGCAGGCCACCATCCCCCTGGTCTACGCGGTGCACCGGGTGGCCCCCGTGCTCTACGCGGAGATGGTCTCCACCGTGGCCTCCCCCTCCGCGGGGCCCGGCACCCGGCAGAACATCGACGAGTTCACCTTCACCACCGCCCGGGGCCTCGAGGCCATCGGGGGCGCCCAGCGGGGGAAGGCCATCATCATCCTGAACCCCGCAGACCCCCCCATCCTCATGACCAACACCGTGCGGGCCATCCCCGAGGAGGAGGGGTTCGACCGGGAGGAGGTGGTGGCAAGCGTCCGGGCCATGGAGGCCGAGGTCCAGGCCTACGTCCCCGGCTACCGGCTGAAGGCGGACCCGGTGTTTGAAAAGCTCCCCACCCCCTGGGGGGAAAAGACGGTGGTCTCCATGCTCCTGGAGGTGGAGGGGGCGGGGGACTACCTGCCCCCGTACGCGGGGAACCTGGACATCATGACCGCCTCCGCCAGGCGGGTGGGGGAGGTCTTCGCCCAGCACCTCCTCGGGGTCCGGAGGGAGGAGGTGCAGGCGTGAGCTGGACCCTAAAAAGCGCCAGGCCCCCGGTGGTGGTGGACACCACCCTTAGGGACGGCTCCCACGCCCACCGCCACCAGTACACGGAAGCGGAGGTGCGGGCCATCGCCAAGGCCCTGGACGAGGCGGGGGTCTACGCCATCGAGGTGGCCCACGGGGATGGGCTTGGGGGGAGCTCCATCCAGTACGGCTTCTCCCGGGTGGACGAGATGCGCCTCATCCGGGCGGCCCGGGAGAGCGTGGCCCGGGCCAAGGTGGCGGCCCTCCTCCTCCCCGGCATCGGCACCCGCAAGGAGCTCAAGGAAGCGGTGGAGGCGGGGATTGGGATGGTGCGCATCGCCACCCAGTGCACGGAGGCGGACATCTCCGAGCAGCACTTCGGCATGGCCAAGGAGATGGGCCTCGAGGCGGTGGGCTTCCTCATGATGGCCCACATGCGCCCCCCCGAGTTCCTGGCGGAGCAGGCCCTCCTCATGGAGTCCTACGGGGCGGACGTGGTCTACATCGTGGACTCCGCCGGGGCCATGCTGCCCCAGGACGCCTACGCCCGGGTCAGGGCCCTGAAGGAGGCCTTAAGCCGGGCCAAGGTGGGCTTCCACGCCCACAACAACCTGGGCCTGGCCATGGGCAACACCCTGGCCGCCCTGGAGGCGGGGGCGGACTGGGTGGACGCCACCCTAAGGGGCTACGGGGCGGGGGCGGGGAACGCCCCCCTGGAGGTCCTGGCCGCGGTCCTGGACAAGGCGGGGCTCAACCCGGGCCTGGATGTCTTCAAGCTCCTGGACGCGGCGGAGTACGTCCTCGGGCCCATCCAGCACTTCCAGCCCTTCCCCGACCGGGACGCGGTGGCCATCGGCTACGCGGGGGTGTACTCCACCTTCCTCCTCCACGCCAAGCGCATCGGGAAGGAGCTCGGGGTGGACCCCCTGGCCATCCTCCTGGAGCTCGGGCGGCGCCAGGCGGTGGCGGGGCAGGAGGACTGGATCCTCCGGGTGGCCCTGGAGCTCAAGGAGAAGGAAGCGGGGGCGCTGGCGGACTAGAGGAGGTGGATCCGTGGTGGTGCTCAAGGTGACGCTTCTGGAGGGCCGCTCTATGGAAAAGAAACGGGAGCTGGTGAAAAGGCTCACCGAGGCCGCGGCCCGGCACCTGAAGGAACCCCAGGAGGAGATCCGGGTCATCCTCTACGAGGTTCGCCGCGACCAGTGGGCCGCCGGGGGGGTGCTCTTCAGCGACAAGGAGGGAGGATGAGCCTGAGGGAGGCGGTGCGAAAGGCGCGGGAAGAAGGAAAGCCTATCCCCGGGGGGCGGGACTGGGGGGTGGGCCTGGAGGAGGCCTACCGCATCCAGGAGGCCCTCTTCCCGGGGCCCCTCGTGGGGTACAAGCTGGGCCTGGTCTCCCCCGCCAAGCAGGCGCAGATGGGCCTAAAGAGCCCCATCTACGGCCGGGTCCACCCGGGGATGCTCCTGGAGGGGGTTCGGCTTTCCGCCTTCCTCCAGCCGCGGGCGGAGCCCGAGGTGGCCCTGGTCCTGAAGGAGGACCTGCCCCCAGGGGCACCCCCTGGGGAGGCGGGGCGGGCCATCGGCGGGTTCTTCCTGGCGGTGGACCTCCTGGACTCCGTCTGGGAGGGGTACCGCTTCACTGCGGCGGAGGTGGTGGCGGACAACGCCTCCGGGGGCGGCTTCCTCCTGGGCCTTAGGCGGATGGAGGCTCCCCCCAGGGGGAACCTGGCCCTCTACCTAAACGGCCGCCTCCTCTCCGAGGGCCCCGTGGCCGCCCTGGGGGACCCGGTGGAACGGCTCCTCTGGCTTGCGGGGACGGTGGGAGGGCTAAGGGCGGGGCAGGTGGTCTTCCTGGGAAGCCCAGCCCCCGCCGTGCCCCTCACGGAGGAAGGGACCTTGGAAGTCCATAGCGAAGCCGGGGTGATGGTGGCCCCGGTGCGGAGGGAGTAGGCATGGTGGAACCCAAACTGTACAAGGAAACGCTGGAGCGGCTGAAGGCCCTGGGCTTTCCCTTTGAACTGCCCCTCGAGGTCACCCACTACATCGGGGGGGAGTTCGTGAAGGGGGAAAACCCCTTCCCGGTGATCTACCCCGCCACGGGGGAGGTGATCGGTTCCGCCCCCGAGGGCCGGGCCAAGGAGGTGGACCTGGCGGTGGAGGCCGCCCACCGGGCCTTCCAGAGCTGGGGCAAGATGCCCCCCTCGGAGAGGCGGCCCTACCTAAGGCGCTTCGCCGAGAAGATCCGGGAGTACCGCCCGGTCTTTGAGGTGCTGGAGAGCCTGGACGTGGGCCGGCCCATCCGGGAAAACCGCCTGGGGTACGTGGACCGCATGGCCAATAACATAGAGTTCTTCGCCGACTTCGCGGTGACCCACGGCTCCGAGGCCTACCCCATGGAAAACGGCTACATCAACTACGTCCTGCGCTTCCCCGTGGGGGTGGCGGCCCTCATCACCCCCTGGAACATGCCCTCCATGCTGGCCACCTGGAAGATCGGCCCCACCCTGGCCTTCGGGAACACCGCGGTGCTGAAACCCGCGGAGTTCACCCCCTTGGGGGCCTGGCTCCTCGCCCGGTGCGCCCACGAGGCGGGCCTGCCCCCCGGGGTCTTCAACGTGGTCCACGGCTTCGGGCCGGACTCCGCGGGGGAGCTCCTCACCAAGCACCCCCTGGTGCGGCTCATCTCCTTCACCGGGGAGACGACCACGGGGCGGATCATCCTGAAAAACGCCGCGGATACCCTCAAGCGCACCTCCATGGAGCTTGGGGGCAAGGCGGCCAACCTCATCTTCGCCAGCGCAGACCTGGACCGGGCGGTGGAGGTGACGGTGCGGGCGGCCTTCTTCAACCAAGGGGAGGTGTGCCTGGCGGGCTCGAGGCTCCTGGTGGAGCGCCCGGTCTACGAGCCCTTTGTGGAAAAGCTGGTGGCCGCGGCCCGGGCCCTGAGGATCGGGGACCCCCTGGACCCCGAGACCCAGATGGGGGCCCTCATCGCCGAGGAGCACCTGGAGAAGGTCATGGGCTACGTGGAGCACGCCAAGCGGGTGGCCACGGTCCTCACCGGCGGGAAGCGGCCCGACCTTCCCCACCCCCTGGACAAGGGCTACTTTCTAGAGCCCACGGTGGTGGTGGACGTGGCCCCCTCGGACAAGGTCTGCCAGGAGGAGATCTTCGGCCCCATGGTAGCGGTCCTTCCCTTTGACACCGAGGAGGAGGCCATCGCCCTGGCCAACAACACCCCTTACGGCCTGAACGCCATCGTCCAGACCCGGGACGTGGGCCAGGCGGTGCGGGTCTCCGCCGCCCTGGAGGTGGGCACGGTCTGGGTGAACGATTGGTTCGTGCGGGACCTGAGGGTGCCCTTCGGTGGGGCCAAGCAGTCCGGCATCGGCCGCGAGGGGGGGCACTACGGGTACGAGTTCTACTACGAAACGAAGAACGTCTGCATCGCGAACCGCTAGAGGGGTGGACCTTGACCGAAGCCTTTGCCGAGGAGCTGGAACGGGCCTGGCGGGAGGGGAAGCCCATAGAGCCCCTCTCGGAGCGGGGCCTTAGGGGCCTCGAGGCCGCCTACCGGGTGCAGGAGGCCTGGAACGCCCTGCGCCTGAGGGCGGGGGACCGGGTGGTGGGGCGGAAGATCGGCCTCACCTCCAAGGCGGTGCAGCAGCAGCTCGGGGTGGACCAGCCGGACTTCGGGAACCTCTGGGAAAGCCGCTTCTTCGGCCAGGGGGTGCGCCTCGAGGCCTCAAGCGACCCCTTCCTCCAGCCCCGGGTGGAGGGGGAGCTGGCCTTCCTCATCGGCAAGCCCATCCAGGGCCCCCACGCCACGCCCCAGGAGGTCCTGGCCAAGACGGAGGCCCTGGCCTTCGCCCTGGAGATCGTGGACTCCCGCATCCGGGACTGGAGGATCCGCCTGGAGGACACCGTGGCCGACAACGCCTCCTTTGGGGGCTTCGTCCTCCTCCCCTGGGAGAGGAAGCTCCTGGAGGAGGACCTCTCCACCCTGGGCCTGGCCCTCTACAAGAACGGGGAACTCCAGGTCCAGGGCACGGGGGCGGCCTGCCTGGGCCACCCGGCGCGGGCGGTGGCCTGGCTGGCCAACACCCTCTCGGGCTTTGGCCTGAGGCTGGAGCCGGGGGACATCGTCCTCTCCGGGGCCTGGGCGCCGGTGGTGCCCGTGGGTCCGGGGGACCTGGTCCACCTCACGGCCACGGGGGGAAGGGCCCTGGCCCTGCGCTTTTCTTGAAGCCCCTGGGGGAGGGCGCATGCCGTTGCTGGAGGTCATCCTGGTGGGCGAGGGGGAACGGGAGGTAAGGGCCTTCGTGGAGGAGGCCCACCGCATCTTCAAGGAGGTGCTGGGCACCCCGGAGGGGCGGCTCAGGGTGGCGGTCTACCCCTTGCCGGACCCCTTGGAGGAGGCAGAAGGGCCGGGCGAGGGGTAGGCTTTTCCCGTGAGCCCGCGCCTTCTCGCCCTCCTCCTGGGGGTTCTGGTATCCACGGTCAACGAAAGCGCCCTGGCCCCCGCCCTGCCCTTCCTGGCGCGGGACCTGGGGATCTCTGCCGGGGAGGCCCAGGGGGTGGTGACCGCGGGGCTTCTGGGGGCGGCCTTGGCCTACCTGCCCCTTACCTTTCTTTCGGGGCGGGTGGGGGCGGGGCGGGTGTACCGGACGGGCCTCCTCCTCCAGGCCCTCCTGGGCTTCCTCCTCTTCCTCTTCCCCTCCCCCACGGCCCTCTACGCCCTCCGCTTCCTCCAGGGCCTGGCCACCGCGGGGGTGGTGGGGCTCGTCCCGGGCCTGGCGGCGAGCCTCTACCCCGGACGGCGGGGGTACGCCCTGGGCTGGGTGGCCAGCACCGTGGCCGCGGGCACCCTTCTCGGCCCCGCCCTGGGGGGGCTCCTCACGGGGGCCTTGGGGTGGCGGTGGGTTTTCCTCCTTCCCCTGCCCTTCGGCCTTTTGGCCTTGGCCCAAAGTGGGGGCCTGCCCGAGCTTCCCCCCCAAGGGGGGGACCTGGGGCGGCTTTTCCGGGCTAGGGCTTTTCTTCGGGCCCTCCTGGCCACCGCCCTTTACTTCGCCCACACCCTGGGCACCACCCTGGCCCTGGCCTTCTTCCTCTCGGGGGAGGGCCTGGGGCCGGAGGCGGTGGGGGGGTTTCTCCTCCTCTCCCCTTTTCAGCTCCTCCTCCTCGGGGCCTGGGCCGGGCGGACGGCGGACCGGGCGGGCTACGCCCGGGTGGTGCGCCTGGGAGGGGTCCTCCTGGTGCTGGGCGGGGCCCTCCTCGCCTTCCTGGCCCTTCTAAGCCCCCTTCCGGGGGCGGTCTTGGGCCTGGTCCTCCTGGGGGTAGGGCGGGCCCTCTTCCAGGCGGCCAACAACGCCCAGGTGCTGGGCCTGGCCCCCAAGGGGGAGGAGGCCCTGGCCTCGGGGGCCCTCTCCGTGGCCCGGGTGCTGGGGCAGGGCCTAGGGGGCTTCCTGGCGGGGGTGGGCCTCGAGGCCCTAAACCCCCTAGGCCACCGCCTGGCCTTCGCCCTGGTGGTCCTCTCCTTAAGCGGGCTCATGGGGGTGGGCCTCCTCCTGCAGCGGGAAGCGGATAAGAAACTTGCTTAGGAAGGGCTCCCCAAGAAAAGGGTCTGGCAAGCCTACCGCCACACCCCCCGCTCGCGGAAGTAGCGCACGGCCCCCTCGTGGTAGGGCACCTTCCCGCCCCGGGAACGGACCGCGTTCTCCAAGGTGGTGTCCCGGGCCGGGGCCACGGCGGTGTGCAGGAGGGAAAGGTTCTCAAAGACCGCCTTCACCATGGCGTAGGCCACCTCCTCGGGAAGGCTCTCTGGGCATACGAAGACGTTCCAGAAGGTCAGGGTGGGGGTGTCGTAGCGGGTGTTGTACACGCTCTTGGGAATCGTCCCCGTGTCCACCACCCCCGGGAAGCGCGCCTTCAGCATCTGCACCGGCGTGCTCTGGGGAGGAAGGGGCACCAGGAAGAGGCGCTTCCCCTTCCGGGCCAGGCTCCCCGAGAGCTCCACCAGGCTCCCCGTGGGGAGCCCCCCGGACCAGAAGAAGGCGTCCAGGTTGCCCTCGGAGAGCATCTGGGCGCTCTCCGCCACCCGGACCCGCTCCCATTTCCCGAAGTGGACCCGGGGGTCAAAGCCGGGGATGGCCGCGGCCATGAGGATGCGGGCCTCGTACTCGATGATCCCGCCGGGGACCTCCGTGGAGACCCGCTTGCCCTTCAGGTCCTGGAGGACGCGGATCCCGCTGTCCTCCGTGGTCACCACGTGGAAGTAGTTGGGGTACATGGTGAAGAGGATGCGCACCGGCGCGGGCTTGCCCTGGAAGCGCTCCTCCCCCTGGAAGGCCAGGAGGACCGCGTCGGGCAAGGCGGTGCCGCAGTAGTAGAGGCCCCGCGCGGGGTCCGTGCGGTCCCGGAGGAGGAGAAGGTTCTCCATGGAGCCCCCCGACTGCATGGCCTGGGCCTGCACGGCCCCGCCCTTGTTCAGAATCTCGGCGATGGCGGTGCCGTAGTAGAAGTAGACCCCGCCCACGCCCCCTGTGCCGATGACCACCTGGGGCTTCTGGGCCAGCGCCCCACCCAAAAGAGCACCCAAGAGGAGCCAGCGCCTCATCCCTCACCTCCGATGAGGGGCAGTGTGACGACTCCCCGTTGTGACGACTCCTCGTTCTTTAGAACGGGGCTTCGCGGTTCTAGGGGTACGGATTTATCCGTACCCATCCCCGCAGGCTCCGTCCGAGCCTTAGCCAGGATATTTAGTGCAGCAGCCACGTCCCGGTGCTGGGGGGCGCCGCACCGGGGGCAGGTGTACTCCCGCACCCAGAGAGGGCGTTTTTCCCTGTGGCCGCACACCGGACAGTCCTGGCTGGTGTGCTTGGGGTCTACCCCGACGACCCGCCTACCAGCCTCCTCCGCTTTGTAGGCGAGGATTTTAAGAAACTGCCCCCAGCCCGCATCCAGCACCCCCTTGGCCGTGCGACTGCGGGCCAGGCCGATGACGTTCAGGTCTTCGTGGACGATGGTGCCGTACCGGTTGACAAGCCTCCTCGCTATTTTGTGGTGGAAGTCCTTACGCTGATTGGCGATTTTTCGGTGCAATTTAGCCACTCGTCGTTGAGCTTTACGACGGCGATTGCTACCGGGCTTTTTCCTGGACAAACTGCGTTGAGCGCTGGCAAGTTTTGCCTGAGCCTTCTGAAGGTATCTAGGAGCTTCAATCATCTCCCCGTCTGAGGTAACGAGGAAGTTGGGGTTGGTGCCCAAATCAATCCCCACCGCTTTGTCGCTTTCCGGAAGTGGTCGGGGTTCAACTTCGCAGACAAAGATGATATACCATTGATCTCCTTCTCGTTTTACCGTTGCCGTCTTGATCTCCCCCTCCAGGGGGCGGTGCATCTTGAGCTTGACGGAGCCAACGCCGTGGATGAGGACCCGCTTGCCCCCCTCCTGGAGTTTTACCCCGGTAGTCCCGGCCTGGGGGAAGGTGAACGAGTCGTAGCGCGCCTCCCCCTTGAAGCGGGGGTAGCCCGCTTTCCCTCTCTGTTTGACCCGCCGGAAGAAGCCTTGGAAGGCTTTGTCCACCCGTTCGATGACGTTCTGCAAGACCTGGGAATGAATGCGCCTGTACTCCGGCAAGTCGGCCCGTATCTCCGGCAACCCCCTCTTTTGTTCGTAGAAGTTTACCGTCTTGCCTGCCTTGCGGTAGGCGTCTCTACGCTCCTGCAAGGCCGCGTTGTAGAGGCGGCGGCACAGCGCAAGGGTGCGCTCCAGGTCTTTGCGCTGGGGCTGGGTGGGATACAGGCGGTACTTGAACGCCTTCCTCGTCATGGAGCGTGCAGTACGCTCTTTAGGCACGTGCATATGATAGTACATCCGCCGACCGCTATGCTATGTGCTCCTGCGGAGCGCGTGGGGGAGTCCATGTATCCCCGGTTTGAAAACCGGGGGATTATAGCTCCCCCACACCCCCCCTTTTCTCTAAGGGACACGTGAACGCTTCCGCAAGGGGACCCTCACCACCGCTCCACCGCCACCTTCCTGCGGGTGTAGAAGAGGAAGGCGTCCGGCCCGTGGGGGTGCAGGTCCCCAAAGAAGCTCGCCCGCCACCCCGAGAAGGGGTAGAAGGCGAAGGGCTGGGCCACCCCCACGTTCACCCCCACCATCCCCGCCTCCACCCCCTCCCGGAAGGCCCGGGCCGCCCGGCCCGAGGCGGTGAAGATGCAGGCCATGTTCCCGTAGGGCACCGCGTTGGCCATGCGGATGGCCTCCTCCACGTCCCCCGCGTAGGCCACCCCCAGCACCGGCCCAAAGATCTCCTCCCGCCCCACCGCCATCCCCGACGATACCCCCGCCATGACCGTGGGCCCCAGGAAAAACCCCGGCCGCCCCATCTCCTTCCGCCCGTCCAGGACCAGCTCCGCCCCCTCCGCCAGGCCCCGCTCGATGTACCCCACCACCCGCGCCCGGTGCTCCGCCCGGATGAGGGGGCCCACCTGCACCCCCTCCTCCCATCCCGGGCCTACCTTGAGCCCGGAAGCGGCCTCCACCACCCGCTCCAAAAGCCTAGGCCCCGCCTCCCCCACCCCCACGGCCACGCTCCCCGCCAGGCACCGCTCCCCCGCGTTGCCGAAGGCGGAGTTCAGGATGGCCGGCACCGCCAGCTCCAGGTCCGCATCCGGCATCACCACCAGGAAGTTCTTGGCCCCACCCGCCGCGGACACCCGCTTCCCCCCCTGGGCCGCCAGGGCGTAGATCCGCCGGGCCACGGGCTCCGAACCCACGAACTGCACCGCCCGCACCCCCGGGTGGGCCACCAGGGCCTCCGCCGTCTCCTTGCCCCCGTGGACCAGGTTCAGCACCCCCTCGGGGAAGCCCGCCTCCAGGAAGAGCTCCGCCAGCCGCACCGCCCCCAAGGGGGTCCTCTCCGAGGGCTTCAGCACAAAGGTGTTCCCCGCCACCACCGCGATGGGGATCATCCACAGGGGGATCATCACCGGGAAGTTGAAGGGGGGGATCCCCGCCACCACCCCCAAGGGGTAGTGGAAGAGGTTCTGGTCCACCCCGCCCGTGACCTCCCGCAGGGTCCGGCCCTGGAGGAGGGTGGGGGCCGAGAGGGCGAAGTCCACCACCTCGATCCCCCGCCGCACCTCCCCCCGGGCCTCCTCCAGGGTCTTCCCGTGGTGCAGGGTCACCAGCCGGGCCAGCTCCTCAAAGTGCTCCTCCAAAAGGGCCTTGAAACGGAACATGAGCCGCACCCGCTCCAGGAGGGGGGTCCGGCTCCACACCGGGAAGGCCCGCTCCGCCGCCCGCACCGCCCGGTCCACCGCCTCCGGCCCCGAGAGGGGCACCTCCTCCAACACCTCCCCCGTGGCCGGGTTGTACACCGGTAGGGCCGGGCCCGAAACCGCCTCCCACTGGCCGCCGATGAGGTTTTTAAGCATGGGGTCCTCCAGGTTCAAGGCTACACCTTCCCGCAAGGGAAAGGAGAGGCTAAGCTGGAGGAAACATGACCAACTACCGCGAGCTCATGGACCTGACGGGGCAGGTGGCCCTGGTGGTGGGGGCGGCCTCGGGGATCGGCCGGGCCTCCGCGGAGGCCCTGGCGGCCTTCGGGGCCCAGGTGGTGCTGGCGGACCGGGACGAGCGGGGCCTCCAAGAGGCCCTGAAGGGGGTGCCCGGGGGGGAGGCCCACCCCGTGGACCTCACCGAAAGGGGGGCGGCGGAGGGGCTGGTGGAGCGGGTCCTAAAGGGCCACGGCCGGCTGGACACCCTGGTCTCCACCCCGGCCATCAACGTGCGCAAGCCCCTTCTGGACTACACGGACGAGGAGGTGGACCGGGTGGTGGACCTGAACCTCAAGTCCACCCTGCGCCTCCTAAGGGCCGGGGGGCGGGCCATGCGGGCCCAGGGGTCGGGCAGCCTCATCGCCCTGGCCTCCATCCGGGCCCTGGTGGTGGAGCCGGGGCAGGGGGTGTACGCGGCCACCAAGGCGGGGATCCTCCAGCTCATCCGCGCCCTGGCGGCGGAGCTTGGGCCCCATGGGGTGCGGGCCAACGCCATCGCCCCCGGGCCCATCGAAACCCCCCTCACCGCCCCCATCAAGGCCCACCCCGAGTGGTACCGGGCCTACGCGGAGAAGACCGCCTTGGGCCGCTGGGGCCGGCCCGAGGAGGTGGCCATGGCCGTGGTCTTCCTGGCCTCGAGGGCCTCGAGCTACATCACGGGCACCCTCTTCCTGGTGGACGGGGGGTGGACGGCCATCGACGGCCGCTTCACCCCGCCCCTCTAGGCGCCATGGAAAAGGCCCTGCGCGCGGCCGAAGCGGTGGAGGAGAAGGAGGTGGTGGGCCTCCTCCAGGCCTTGGTGCGGATCCCCAGCCACTACCCGGGGCCCGGGGAGGCGGGGGTGGCCGCCTTCCTGGCGGAATACCTAAGGGGGCGGGGGCTTAGGCCCTTCCTCCAGGAGGCGGCCCCGGGGCGGCCCAACCTGGTGGCCGACCTGGGGGAGGGGGAAGGGGGGCTCATCCTGGAGGGGCACACGGACGTGGTGACCCCGGGGGACGAGGCCCGCTGGACCCACCCCCCTTACGGGGCGGTGGTGGAAGGGGGGCGGCTTTACGGCCGGGGGGCCTGCGACATGAAGGGGGGCCTCGCGGCCCTGGTGGGGGCCCTGTTGGCGGTGAAGCGGGCCCTTGGGCCCCTAAAGCGCCCCTTGCGCCTGGCCGCCCTGGCGGACGAGGAGGGGATGATGCTGGGGGTGAAGGCCTTCCTACGGGCGGGCCTCGCCCAGGGCTTCCGGGGGGCAGTGGTGGCCGAGCCCGAGGAGATGGAGGTCTGCCTCTGGCAGAAGGGGGCCCTGCGCCTCCGCCTCCTCTTCCCCGGACGGATGGCCCACGGGGCCATGCCCTACGCGGGGGAGAACCCCATCCCCAAGGCGGCCCGGTTCGTGCTGGAACTGAAGGCCCTGGAGGAGAGGCTCCAAAGGGCCTTCCCCCACCCCTTCCTGGGCCCCCCCTACCTCACCCCCACCCGCTTCCTAGCCAGCGCCGGCGAGGGCCAGCTCAACGTCCTCCCCGACCGGGCGGAGGTGGCCCTGGACGTGCGCACCGTGCCGGGGGTGGACCACGCGGGCCTGGTGGCGGAGATCGGGGCCCTGGCGGGGGTGGGGGTGGAGGTCCTGGAGGACCGCCCCCCCGTGGAGACCCCCCGGGAGGACCCCCTGGTCCAGGCGGCGGAGGAGGCCCTAAGGCTCCTGGGCCTCCCCGTGCGCCACGGGGGGGTGCCGGGGGCCACGGACGGCACCTTCCTCCGGGCCTGGGGGGGTCTGCCCGTGGTGGTCATGGGCCCCGGGCGGAAGACCCTACCCCACCAGGTGGACGAGTGGGTGGAGGTGGAGGAGGTGGTGCGGGCGGCCCGGGTGTACGCCGCCCTGGCGGTGCTTTACCTGGAGTAGGCGCATGGTAGCGTGGAGAGGAGGGAACCTATGAGAAAGGCTTGGATGGCCCTCTTGGCCTGGACGCTGGCCTTGGCCCTGGCCCAGACCCGGGGCGGGGAGCTTAGGGTGGCGGTGCTGGCCGAACCCCCGGTGCTGGACCCCTCGGCCTCCACCAGCCAGGAGATCCCCCGCATGCTCTACGACAACGTCCTCCAGGGGCTGGTGAAGCTGAACGAGAAGGGGGAGATCGTCCCCGCCCTGGCGGAAAGGTGGGAGGGGAGCCCCTCGAGCCTCACCTGGACCTTCCACCTGAGAAAGGGGGTGCGCTTCCACAACGGGGCCCCCTTCACCGCGGAGGACGTCCTCTTCAAGTTCAACCGGGCCCGGGACCCCAGATCCGGCCACACCCACCCCGAGTACTACCGGGACATCCAGAGCGTGGAGGCCAAGGACCCCTACACCGTGGTCTTCCGCCTGCGCCAGCCGGACCAGGACTTCCTCTTCAACCTGGCCCGGCCGGACTCCGTCATCGGGCCCAAGGGGCGGGTGGAGGAGCAGAAGACCCAGCCCATCGGCACCGGGCCCTTCCGCTTCGTGGCCTGGGAGCGGGGGGTGGGGGTGCGGCTGGAGCGGTTTGAGGGCTACTACGAGCCCGGCCTCCCCTACCTGGACCGGGTCTTCTTCCGCTTCCTCCCCGACCCCAACGCCCAGATCGCGGCCCTAAGGGCAGGGGACATCCACGTGATCGGCCTGGGGGTGAGCCCGGAGGCGGCCCTCACCCTGGGGCGGGACCCCGCCTTCAAGGTGGTGAGCGGGACCACCACCACGGAGATCACCGTGGGGATGAACAACGCCCGCCCCCCCTTCAACGACCCCCGGGTGCGCCGGGCCATCCAGCACGCGGTGGACAAGAAGGAGCTCATCCAGGGGGTGATGCTGGGCTTCGGCACCCCCATCGGGAGCCACCGCTCCCCCGGCGAGCGGTGCTACGAGGACCTCTCGGGCCTCTACCCCTACGACCCCGCCCGGGCCCGGGCCCTCCTAGAGGCGGCGGGCTACGGCCCGGGCAACCCTCTGCGCTTCACCTTCACCCTGGCCGCCCCCTACCCCTACGAGCGCCGCCTGGGGGAGGCCATCGCCGCTAAGCTCGCGGGGATCGGGATCCAGGCCCGGCTGGAGGTGGTGGAGTGGGCCACCTGGCTCTCCCGGGTCTTCCGGGGGGCGGACTACCAGATGACCATCATCGGTCACTCGGAGCCCCACGACATCGGGGTCTACGCCAACCCGGGCTACTACTTCCGCTACGACTCCCCCCGGTTCCGGGAGCTCTACGCCCAGTACCTGCGCACCCCAGACCCCAACCGGGCCTGCGAGCTCATGAAGGCCATGCAACGCCTCCTGGCCGAGGACGCGGTGAACCTCTGGGTGATGAACGCCCCCTACATCGCGGCCATGCGCCGGGAGGTCATGGGCTGGTGGCAGAACCAGCCCACCCCCAGCCTCAACGTGACCCGGGTGTACCTGGCCCGTTGATGGCCGCCTACGCCCTGCGCCGCCTCCTCCTGGCCCTCGGCACCCTGTGGCTTGCGGGGAGCCTCGTGTTCCTCACCCTCCTCCTCCTCCCCGGGGACCCCGTCCAGGCCATCCTGGGCCTCGAGGCGAGCCCCGAAGCCCGGGCCGCCCTGGAGCGGGCCCTGGGGCTGGACCGGCCGCCCCTCCCCCGCTACCTGGACTGGCTCTGGGGGCTTCTCCGGCTGGACCTGGGGGAGTCCATCCGCTACGGCAAGCCGGTGGGGGAGCTTCTTGAGGAGAGGCTTCCCCTCACCCTGGCCCTGGTGGGGCTGGGCCTTTCGGGGGCCCTCCTCCTGGCCCTGCCCCTGGCCCTCCTCGCCCTCCGCTCTCCCCCCTTGGACCTCCTCCTAAGCGGCCTCATGGCCTTCCTCCAGTCCCTGCCTACCTTCTTCCTGGGGGTGGTCCTCCTCTACGCCTTCGCCGTCCACCTCCCCCTCCTCCCCGCAAGCGGCTTCCCGGGGTGGGAACGGCCCCTGGAGGCCCTCCGCCACCTCCTCCTCCCCGCCCTCACCCTGGCCCTGGCCCGGGCGGCCATCCTCTTCCGCATGGCCCGGGGGAGCCTCCTGGAGGTCCTCTCCCAGGACTACATCCGCACCGCCCGGGCCAAGGGGGTGCCCGAGGGGCGGGTCCTCCTCAAGCACGCCCTCAAGCCCGCAAGCCTCCCCCTGGTCACCCTCCTGGGCCTGGAGGGGGGGTTCCTCCTCACGGGGGCGGTGGTGGTGGAGGCGGTCTTCGCCCTGCCGGGCCTGGGGAGCCTGGCCCTCACCGCCCTCGAGGCCCGGGACTACCCCCTCCTCCAGGGCCTGGTGGTGGCCATGGCGGCCCTCATCGTCCTCTTCAACCTGGCGGTGGACCTCCTCTACGGCCTCCTGGACCCCCGGATCGAGTATGCGTAGCCCAAGCCTCCTCCTAGGAAGCCTCCTCTCGGGCCTCTTCCTCCTCCTGGCCCTGGCCTCCCTCCTCTACCCCGTGGACCCCAACGCCCCGGACTTCCTCCGCCGCCTGAGCCCCCCCTCCCTCGAGCACCCCCTGGGCACCGACCCCTTGGGCCGGGACCTCCTGGCCCGCCTCCTCCACGGGGCCAAAAACGCCCTCCTGGTGGGGGGGGTTTCCGTGAGCCTCGGGGCCGGCCTGGGGGTGGCCCTGGGCCTCCTCGCGGGGTACCTGGGCCGGGGCTGGGACGGGGCCCTAAGCCTCCTCACCGAGGCCCTCTACGCCCTCCCCGGGCTCCTCCTGGCCCTCCTCCTCGCGGCCCTCCTGGGCCCCGGGGCCCTGAGCAGCACCCTGGCCATCGGGCTCGCCCTGGTGCCCGCCTTCTTCCGGGTGGCCCGGGCGGGGGCCCTGGCCCTGAGATCGGCCCCCTTCGTGGAGGCGGCCCTGGCCCTGGGGGCCCCCTGGGGCCGGGTCCTCCTCCGCCACCTCCTCCCCAACCTCCTGGGGCCCCTTTTGGTCCAGGTGAGCCTGGCCTTCGCCGCGGCCCTCCTCAGCGAGGCCGCCCTCTCCTACCTGGGCCTTGGGGTCCAGCCCCCCCACCCGAGCCTGGGGCGGATGCTCCGGGAGGCCCAAAGCTTCCTCCCCCTCTCCCCCTACCCGGCCCTGGTGCCGGGGCTGGCCCTCTCCCTGGGGGTCCTGGGCTTCAACCTCCTGGGGGATGGGCTCCGGGACCGGCTGGACCCCAGGACCTGGCGGTAGGCCATCCGGAGCAGGTCTACCCCGCTCCTTGTTTTTACTAGCTTGGTCTAGTAAAAATACTAAACGTGCCGTCCTCCCTTCCCCCCTACACCCGCCCCCAGGCGGGAACCCTCCTCCAGCGCCTCCGGGAACCGAGGCGCTTCCTACAGGCCCTTTTCGGCCCCCGGCAGGCGGGTAAGACCACCCTGGTGCGGCAGGTGCTGGAGCGCCTGGGCCTCCCCCACCACTACGCCAGCGCGGACCAACCGGGCCTGGTGGGGCCCGGCTGGGTGGAGGTCCAGTGGGCCCGGGCCCGGGGGCTTCTGGGGCAGGGGCTGGGGGAGGCCCTCCTAGTCCTGGACGAGATCCACAAAGCTCCGGACTGGGCCGAAGCGGTAAAGCGCCTCTGGGACGAGGACACCCTGAAAGGCCACCCCCTCAAGGTGGTCCTCCTGACCTCCGCCCCCCTCCTCCTGCAGAAGGGGCTTTCCGAAAGCCTGGCGGGCCGCCTTGAGACCCTCCCCATCCCCCACTGGAGCTTCGGGGAGATGGCCACGGCCTTCGGCTACACCCTGGAGGACTACCTCTTCTTCGGAGGCTACCCGGGGGCCGCCCCGCTTAGGGGGGAGCCCGACCGGTTCAGGCGCTACATCCGGGACAGCCTGGTGGAAGCGGCCCTGGCCCGGGACATCCTGCTCCTAAGCCGTATAGAAAAGCCGGCCCTTCTCCGCCGCCTCTTCCACCTGGCCTGCCACCACGCGGGGCAGGTCCTCTCCTACACCAAGATGCTGGGCCAGCTCCAGGAGCGGGGGAACACCGTGACCCTGGCCCACTACCTGGACCTCCTGGAGGGGGCCGGGCTGGCCGCCGGCCTGGAGAAGTACGCCGCCCAGGCGGTGCGACGGCGGGCCTCGAGCCCCAAGCTCCTCATCCCCAACCCCGCCCTCCTCACTGCCCTCCGGGGCCTGGAACCCGAGGACTTAGGCGACCCCGCGCTACGGGGGCGGCTTTTGGAGAACGCCGTGGGGGCCCACCTCTGGAACGAGGCCTTCCAAAAGGGGTTTGAGGTCTTCTACTGGCGGGAGCGGAACCTGGAGGTGGACTTCGTGGTGCGGAAAGGGCGGCGCCTGTTGGCCCTGGAGGTCAAAAGCGGGCGCCCCCGGGAGGCCTTCTCTGGCCTCGAGGCCTTCCGCAAGGCCTTCGGGGCGGAGGTCCTGGTGGTGGGCACGGGGGGGATTCCCTTTGAAGAGTTCCTAGCGAGGCCCCTGGAGCTTTAACACCCGTGGGGCTTGCCCGCCCGGGAAGGGGTGTGGTAACCTCCTCCTCCAAAGGAGGCCAAGATGTGCGCCCCCTTGGTGATGGATGCGGTGAACCGCGCCCTTTCCCGGCGGGCCTTCCTGGGCGCGGGGCTGGGGCTTTTGGCGGCCCCCGCCCTGGCCCAGGCGGAGGTCCCCGGCAAGGCCTTCCGCCGGGTGGTGGACCTCACCCACGAGCTCTCCCCCGAGATCCCCCTCTTCCCAGGGGCCGAGCCCATGCGCATCACCACCCTGGTCACCGTGCGCCAGAACGGCTACTACGGCAACCGGCTGGACCTTTGGGAGCACTCCGGCACTCACATGGACGCCCCCGCCCACTTCGCGGAAGGGGGGCTCACCGCGGAACGGCTCCCGGTGGAGCGGCTCATCGCCCCCCTGGCGGTGGTCCACATCCACGAGAAGGCGGCCAAGGACCCCGACGCCCAGGTCACGGTGGACGACCTCCTGGCCTACGAACGGCAACACGGCCGCCTGCCCAAGGGGGCCTTCGTGGCCCTGCACTCCGGCTGGGAGGCCCGCTGGCGGGACCCCAAGGCCTTCCTGAACCAGGACGCCTCGGGCACCCTCCACTTCCCCGGCTTCTCCCCCGAGGCCGCGGCCTTCCTGGTGGAGGAGCGGGAGATCGTGGGGGTAGGGGTGGACACCCTCTCCCTGGACTATGGCCCCTCCAAGGACTTCAAGGCCCACCTCACCCTCCTGGGGGCGGGGAAGTACGGCCTGGAGAACCTGGCCAACCTGGCCCAGGTGCCCCCCGCGGGGGCCCTCATCCTGGTGGGGGGCCCCAAGCACCGGGGGGCCTCCGGGGGGCCGGTGCGGGCCCTGGCGGTGTGGTAGATGGCCTTCCTGGAGTTCCGCCAGGTGGCCGTGGCCTTCGGGGCCTACGTGGCCGTGGAGGGGGTGAGCCTGCGGGTCTCGGAGGGGGAGTTCGTGAGCCTGGTGGGGCCCACGGGGTGCGGGAAGAGCACCCTCCTCAACGTAGCCGCGGGCCTCCTCCCCCCCACCCGGGGGGAGGTCCTTCTGGAAGGGCGCCCCTTGAGGGGCCTGAACCCCAAGGCGGGCTACCTCTTCCAGCAGGACGCCATCCTGCCCTGGAAGACCGCCCTGGACAACGTGGCCCTGCCCCTCCTCTTCCGGGGGGTGCCCCTGAAGGAGGCCCGGGCCCGCGCCCGGGCTTGGCTCGCCAAGGTGGGCCTGGAGCGCTTTCCCGACCGCTACCCCCACCAGCTCTCGGGAGGGATGCGCAAGCGGGTGGGCCTGGCCCAGGTGCTCATCGCGGATCCCAAGCTCCTCCTCATGGACGAGCCCTTTTCCGCCCTGGACATCCAGACCCGGCAGCTCATGGAAAACGAGCTCCTCAGGCTCTGGCAGGAGGACCGCAAGACCGTGCTCTTCGTGACCCACGACCTGGAGGAGGCCATCGCCCTCTCCGACCGGGTGGTGGTCCTCGCCGCGGGGCCGGCCTCGAGGCCCATCGGGGACTTCCCCATCCCCCTGCCCCGGCCCCGGGACGTGGCGGAGATCCGGCTCACGCCCGAGTTCCTGAGGCTCCACCGGGAGATCTGGGACCTCCTGAGGGGGGAGGTGATGCGGGCCCATGCGGGGGCTTAGGGTCAGGGCCTGGCAGGCGGGCCTCCTCCTGGCCCTCCTCGCCCTCTGGGAGTGGGCCTCGAGGACCGGCCGCCTGGACCCCTTCTTCTTCTCCCAGCCCTCGGCCATCGCCGCCCGCGTCCACCGCTGGTTCAGCACGGGGGAGGTCTACCCCCACCTCTACGTGACCACCCTGGAGATGCTCCTGGCCTTCGCCATCGGCACCCTCCTGGGGGTGGTCTTCGGGCTCTGGCTGGCCCTGGCCCCCGGGGTGGCCGCGGTGCTGGACCCCTACGTGAAGGCCTTGAACGCCATCCCCCGGGTGGTCCTGGCCCCCATCTTCACCCTCTGGTTCGGCCTCGGGGTCCTCTCCAAGGTGGCCCTGGGGGTGACCCTGGTCTTCTTCGTGGCCTTCTTCAACACCTACCAGGGGGTGAAGGAGGTGAGCCCGGTGGTGCTCCAGAACGCCCGCCTCCTGGGGGCCACCCGCTTCCACCTCCTCCGCCACGTCTACCTGCCCTCGGCGGCCAGCTGGATCTTCAGCTCCTTAAGGACCTCCATCGGCTTCGCGGTCATCGGGGCGGTGGTGGGGGAGTACCTGGGCTCCGCCGCGGGCCTGGGCTACCTCATCGCCCAGGCGGAAGGGGTCTTTGACACCACCGGGGTCTTCGCGGGGATGGTGGTGCTCATGGCCTTCGTGCTGGTGCTGGACGCTCTGGTGGGCGCCCTGGAGCGGAGGCTCCTCGTCTGGCGCCCCCAGGGGGAAGGAGGGCAAAGGTGAAGCGCGCAGTCCTGGTGTTTTTGGCGGTGCTACTGGCCTTCGGGCTGGCCCAGAAGCGGGTGGTCCTGGGCGTGGGGGGGAAGACCGCGGTGGTCTACCTCCCCCTCACGGTGGTGGAGCGGCTGGGCTACTTCAAGGAGGAGGGCCTGGACGTGGTCATCCAGGACCTCCAGGCGGGCTCCCGGGCCCTCCAGGCCCTCATCGGGGGCAGCGTGGAGGTGGTCATGGGCTTCTACGACCACACCATCCAGATGCAAGCCCAGGGCCGGGACATCGTGGCCTTCGTCCAGGTGGGGCGCTACCCGGCCATCGTCCTGGGGGTGCGGAGCGACCTCGCGGACCAGATCCGCTCCGTGGCCGACCTCAAGGGGCGGCGGGTGGGGGTCACCGCCCCTGGGAGCTCCACCCACTTCTTCCTGAACTACCTCCTGGTGAAGAACGGGCTCAAGCCCACGGACGTGGCCGTGGTGGGGGTTTCCGTGGGGGCCCAGGCGGTGGCCGCGGTGCAGAACCGGCAGGTGGAGGCCATCTCCAACGTGGAGCCCGCCATCACCCTCCTGGAGGAGCGGGGCCTCATCAAGGTCCTGGCGGACACCCGCTCCACCCGGGGCACCCGAGAGGTCCTGGGCGGGGAGTACCCCGCGGCCGTGCTCTACACCACCCGGGCCTGGCTGGACCGCAACCCCGACACCGCCCAGCGCCTGGTGAACGCCATGGTGCGGGGCCTCCGCTGGATGCAGGGGAAGACCCCCGAGGAGATCGCCGCGGTCCTCCCCGAGGAGTACTTCCTGGGGGACCGGGCCCTTTACCTCAAGGTCCTCAGGAACTCCCTGGAGTCCTTCTCCCCCACGGGCCGCTTCAGCGACACCGCCCCCTTGCGCCCCCTCACCGTCCTCTCCGCCTTTGACCCCAACGTGCAGCGGGCCCGGATAGACCTCAAGCGCACCTACACCAACGCTTTTGTGGACCGAGTTCCGAAACAGTGAAAATCCCCTTAGCTAGGTGGCTTCCGCCTTAAAGGCCTCCCCCCCGACCCGGACGCGCTCGTAACGATAAAAGGCGGCGGGCACCACGAAAAAGGTAAGGAGAGCCGAGGTAAAAACCCCGCCTAGGATGACCAGGCCGAGGTTGCGCCCAAACTCAGCCCCTGCCCCATGCCCTAAAAGGAGGGGCAGGCCGATGACCAGGATGGTCAGCGTGGTCATAAGGATGGGCCGGAAGCGCAGGCGAGCCGCCTCCACCAACGCCTCTTCCAAAGGCATCCGGCCCAAACGATCCTGGACAAAGTCTAGATAGAGGATGGCGTTTTTGGCCGAGAGACCGATGAGGAGCAGGAAACCTAAAATGCCGAAGATGTCCAGGCTGGCCCCAGCCAAGTAAAGGAGGAGGAGGGCCCCAGCCAGGGCGAGGGGCACCGGCAGGAGCAGGTAGAGGGGATAGCGGAAGGTGTTGAACTGGGCGGCCATGACCAGGTAGGCCATGAAGAAGGCTAGGGCGAAGAGGCCAAGGCCCTGCCCCGAGAGCTCCCGGGCCAACCGGGCTTGACCAAAGGCCCCGGCCTCTGTGAGGGCCACCCGCTCGTCCAACACCCCAGCCGCCCGTAATCGCTCCTCCACGTGGGCCAAAAGGGCGGCCGCTGGGGGAGCGGAGGGCGCGGGGCTCAAGGAGAGCGTAGCCACATAGAGCCGGTTCTGGCGCTGGATGCTGCTGGGGACCTCCTCAGGTACCAGGTGGCCCAGCTGGCCAATGGCCAGGTTAGTCCCTAAACTGGGGCTATAAAGGGGCAGGCTGAGAAGGGCCTGGACGTCCCCTACATAGGTGGGGTCCACCCGTAGGCGGATAGGGTAGGTGAGGCCCTCGAGCTCCACCTGGCCCGCCTGCGTGCCCTGGAGGAAGGCCTGCAGGGTAGAGACCACTTGGTTAGGGGTAAGCCCGGTACCGGCTAAACGAGCCGCATCGGGAATGAAGTTGAGCTCCAACCGGTTCTGCCCCTGGATATCCACCCCTAGGAGGTAGGGGTCGTCTTGCAGGATGGCCACCGCCTGCTCCAGCCGTTCCTGGAGAAGCTCCTGACCTGCGGAGGCCAGGGCCACGTTGAGGCTACCCCCTCCCCCAGGGCCCCCCGGGCCTCCCCCACCGAAGAAGACCACCCGGGCCTCGGGGGTTTCCGCGTAGAGGGCGCGGGCTTGGGTCTGATAGCGGGCGAGGAGGGTAAAGGCATCTGGGCGCTCCCCAAAGGGCTTGAGCCCCAGGACCAGGTTGGCCTGCCCTTGATTCACGGTAAGCTGCACGGTCTCCACTTCCGGTTGGGCGAGGAAAAAGTTTTCCAGCCGGGCCACCAGTTCGTTGGTGCGGTTCAAGGAGGCTTCGCTGGAAAGCCTAAGCCCCGCCCTAAGGTATCCTGTGTCGTACCGAGGAACGAAGGAAAAAGGTATCCGTGGAAAAACCGCCAGGGCCACGATTAGAAAAAGGGCCAGAGAGAAAAGGAGAACCGAGCCGTTGTGGCGGAGGACCCAGGGAAGGCTTTGAGCGTAGGCCGCCCTGGTTTTCTCCAAAAGGGCCTCGGTGCGGAGGTGCAGGATTAGGGTGAGGGCCTCGAGGAAGGCCAGGAGGGTACGGACCAGGTACTCCCCTAGGGCTAGGAGGAAGGGGTAAAGGAGGAGAAGGGGCAGGTACATACCCCCCTGGCGCAAAAGGAAAAGAGCAAGGGCCAGGCCCCCCAGGAGGCCTAGGCCTCTCCGCCAGGCGGTAAGGCCAAAGCGCAGGGCACGGCCTAGGTCCAGAAACTCCCGCCAGGCAGAGGCCCAGGTCTTAGCGGGTGCATCGGGGGTGTAGGCCATACGCACGGTGAGGAAGAGAAGGGCCTCTAGCCAGCTCATGGCCACCGCTGCGGCTAACCCTAAGGCGAACTGCTGTACATAACGACCAGCGAAGCCCTCCACAAAGCTTACCGGGATCACCACGGAAAGCACGCTCAAAGAGGCAGCGGCCACAGCAGAAAAGACCTCGCTAGCTCCCTTCAGAACGGCTTCCATCTGGCCCAGGCCCTGAGCCCGGTAGCGTTCCACGTTCTCCGCTACCACGATGGAGTCGTCCACCACGATGCCGATGGCCACAATAAGAGCCAGAAGGGAGACCAGGTTGAAGGTGAAGCCCAGAAGACTATACAGGATGGGAGCTGCAGCCAAGGAAATAGGGATGGCCAGGATCACGGTAAAGGCGGTGTTGAGCCGCCCCAGGAAAAGAAGGACCACGGCGGCCACCACCCCCGCAGTGAGGAAGAGCTCCTTGTAGGTTCGTTCCACAGCGGCCCGGATAACCAGGGTGGTGTCGTTGGAAAAAACCACCTGGTAGCCCTCAGGCAGGCGCAGATCCTGAAGGAGCCGCCGAACCCCATCGGCCACCGCCAACGCGTTGCTCCCTGAAGCCTGCTGGAGGGAAACCAGTACCGCGGGCTGGCCGTTGACGCGCACGTAGCTTTCCACTTCGTTCCGTACCTGGACCTGGCCCAGATCTCCCACCCGAATGCCCCGCTGGGGATCTACCAGGATGGCCGCCACATCTTCGGCGCTTTTGGGCACCGTGCGGGTGGACAAGCTTAAGGTGGTGCCCGAACGGGTAAGGCTACCGATAGGGCTTTGGAGGGCAGCGCCCGCAACAGCCTGGCTCACCTGCTGGACGGAAAGGCCGAAAAAGGCCAACCGGCTCGGGTCTAGGAAGATATCCACCCCCTTTTCCGGTCCCCCCGTAAGGGCCACGTTAGCCACCCCGCTCACCTGCTCCAGAAGGGGCAGAAGCTGGTCCTCCGCGTAGCGGTAGACCTCTTCCAAAGGCTTGCCCGGGGCGTAGAGGCCGAACTCCAGAATGGGCTGGGCGTTGGGATCAAAGGTTTGAACCGTAGGGGTGCTAACCCCACTCGGCAGACCCCTTAGGGCCGCCACTTGGGCCGCCACCTGGCTGGCCGCCTGCCTTGGATCGGTGCCGGGACTGAAGGAGACCACCACTCGGCTCTGGCCCAAGCTACTGGTAGAACTCAGCTGGGCTATGCCCCCAAGGCGGGAAAGCGCATTCTCCAAGAGCTGGGTCACCTGCCGGTCTACCGTGGCCGGGCTCGCCCCTGGGTACTGGACGCTGACCACCACCGTAGGCACGTTCACCGAGGGCAAAAGGTCCACCCCCAGGCTCCGCGTGGCCAGGTACCCAAAGAGGAGGACCGCTGCAAAAAGCCCTAGGGCCAGAACATAGCGCTCCACAGAGAAGCGCACCAAAGGGTTTACACCCTTCACCTAGTCACCTCCCCTACGGGGCTGGGATCCGGGCTGCCCCGAGGTGGTGCGCACCCGGCTACCGTCTAGAAGGCCGGGCGGCGGGTTCAAAACCACTCGATCCCCTGGGGCCAGCGGCCCTTCCACCACAGCCAGGTCCCCGGACTGCGCCAAGACGGTCACCTGGCGTCGCCGAACCACCTCTCCTTCCACCTGGAAAACGTAGGCGGTGTTCCCCTCCACGCTGAGGGCTACCACGGGCAGGAGGAGCCCCTGGGCCAAGGTCAGGCGGTAACGGACCATACCTGTGGTCCCCAAGGGGAGGTTAGGTGCACCCTGGGCAAAGCGGGCCAAAAGGGTGACTTGGCCCCCGCTAGGGGCCTTGGGGTTCTGCTCCACCCGAAGGGTATAGGTCTGTCCTTCGGCCACGAAGGTCAGGTCAGACCCTGGGGAGAGGCTGGCCGCGTCGGCAGGGGGCAGGCTGAATTGGACTCGGCGTTCCTGTGCGGCAAGGGTAAAGGCCACTCCCCCCATCCCCAGGTACTCTCCCGGCGCCACGTTCACACCGGTCACCTCCCCGGTGAAGGGGGCCCGGATGGCGGCCAAGCCCAGGTTCCGCTCCGCTTGGGCCACCTGGACGCGGGCGGCTTCCACCTGCAGGCGGAGCTGGGCCAAGGTCTCCTTCCCTGCGCGCTCGTTCTGGGCCAAGGCAGCCTGGGCAGCTTCCAAGTTGGCCTGGGCCTGGGCCAAGGTGGCCTGGGCGTTTTCCAGCTCCACCCTCGAGGCGCCTCCCAGCTCAAAGGTGCGCCGTGTGGCCTCGTAGGTGCTTTGGGCCACCCGGTAGGCCGCCTGGGCTGCCCGAAGCTGGCTTTCCAACCGGGCTCGGGCCTCGGCTATCGCCCGGGTCTGGCTCTGCAAGGCGATCTCCGCCTGAGCCAAGGCGGCGCGGGCGCTGGCTAGGGCCAGCTCAAGGGGGGTCCGATCCAGCAGAACCACCGTCTCCCCCTGAACCACCTGGCTGCCTGCGGGTTTGAGAACCTGGGCCACAACCCCTCCCACCTGCGCCGAGACCCGGCTGGTGGTGGCCACCACCACCCCAGGAGCCTGGCGCTCAGCTGTAAGGGGGCCCCGTTCCACCTGGACCAGCTCCACCGTCATCGCCGTTCCCAGGCCCGGGCGGGCCTGGCGGCCCGAGGCGCCGGAAGGAGCACCGGCACCAGGGGTGGTGGGGGCTTCCTGCACCCTACTCTCCTTGGGGGCCAGGCTCCAGCCCGCGAGGGCCCCGAGGAGAAGGGCGAGGAGCAAAAGGGCGATCTGCCGCACCATACGTCACCTCCGCTACTGGGGCAGAAGCCCAGTAAGGTCCTGCCCCGCTGCCAGGGAGAGGGCCACCAGGGCTCTTAGGTAGCTGTTTTTAGCCTGAAGGAGGGCGTAGGCCGCGGTCATAACCGAGACCTGGTCCGCTTGAAGCTGGAGAGCGGAGACCGTGCCCGCCCTGAAGGCGGCCTGGTCCTGCTCCAGAACTTTCTGGGCGTTTTGGAGGCTCGCCTGGGCCAAGGCGATAGCTCCATAGGCTGCCCGGGCAGCCTCATAGGCGTTCCGTAGGCTGGTGAGGGCGTTTTTCTGGGCCAGATCCAGTGCTTTCCGATCGTTTTCCAAGGCCAGCTGGGCCGTCCTCAGGGTTAGCGCCGGCGTGTAATCGTTGTCGTAAAGCTTCACCTGGAGTTCATCGTATTCCACCGCCTGCCGGGCCTGGAGGAGAGAAGGGATCCGGTCAGCCAAGCCCACCTCCAGGTCCTCGAGGGGCGCCGTCAGGGAAGGTGGCTCCGGTGGGGCCGCTAGAACCACGGGGCCCAGATCGGAAAGCCCTAGCTGGACAGCCAACTGCCCAGCCAGGATGGGCCTTTGTCCTTGAAGGGTGGCCAAAGTCTGGCGAGCGCTGTCCAAGCTGGCCTGGGCCCGGGCCACGTCCAAGGGGGTGGCGTTGCCCACGGCCTGCCGGGCCTTGGCCACCTGGAGGTTGCGCTCGGCCAAGGCCACCTGGGCCTCTTGGAGCTTGAGGTTTTCTTGGTTCTCGTAGAGGGCCAGATAGGTGTTCACCACCCCCTGCAGGACCTGAAGCCGGGCGTAGGCTAGGTTGGCCTGGGCTAGGGCGTAGGCTTGCCGGGCCCGGGTCAGGTCCAGGATAAGGGTGGTGGGATCCGCCTCCCTAGCCCGTAGCTGCAATTCAGCGTTTTGCAGGGCCACCTGGGCCGCCTGCAGACCCGGTCCCGTCTCTAAGGCTTGTCGCAGGGCATCGGCCAGGGTCATGGAAGCCGGTTGGGCCAAAGAGGGGGAAAGGAGCAACGGGAAAACCACTTTCCAAAAATTTCTCACTGTTCCACCTCCAGCTGGCCTTGGGCCCGTTGTAGGGCCAGCCAGGCCAGATAGGCGCTTACCCGAGCGCTTTCCACGGCGTAGGCCGCTCGTAGGCGGGCCAGTTGGGCCTGGGCCAGTTCCAGGGGGGAGATGAGGCCCGCCTGCAGGCGGAGACGGGCTTCCTCCTCCCCCTGCACCGCCGCTCGGTGTGCAGCCTGGGCGGCCTCGAGCTGGTCCAACGCTGCCCGGTAGGCGGCCAAACGCCCCCTTAGGGTGGCTTCTGCAGAAAAGCGAGCCTGATCCAAAGCGGCCAGAGCCCCCTCTAAAGCCGCCTTGGCCGCGGCCACCTGGGCTTCCCCGCCAGGGTCCACCAGGGGCAGGGCCAGGCTTAGGCTAGCCTGGAAGCGTCCGCTTCCTCCCGCACCCGGAGCGTAGGTACCGCTTACGCTCAGGGTACCGGTGGCTAGGTTAAGGTTCAACCCCAAACTAGAGGCCCCTGTGCCCTGGCCGTAGGCCAAGATCAGGCTCCCCTGGGGGAGGAAACGGCTCCGCTCAGCGTAGGTCAAGCTGGCTTGAGCGTCCTCCAGGGTGTTTTGGGCTCGGGCCACCTCGGGCAGGCTGGAAAGCCCACGGAGGGCCGTTTCCAGATCGGGTACAGAGGGCAGGGTCTCCGGAGGAGGGGTGGCGGGGTCCAGACCTACCGGGCGTCCCAGCAGGGCATAAAGGGCCGCCAGACTTGCCACCCGATCCGCCTCGGCTTGAGCCAAAGCCGCCTCCGCCGCCTTAAGGTCGGCCTCCGCTTGGAGGAGGCCCGAAGGGGCAAGCTGTCCTTGGGCCCGTCGGGCCTGGGCCGCCCGGTAGGCGCTTTGGGCTACCTCCAGAGCCTTCTGGGCCACCTCCAGGTTTTTCCCCGCCAGGTAAGCCGCGTAGTAGCGTTGGGCCAGGGTGAGAACCAGATCCATCTTCCCGGCCCTCAGGCTGAGCTCTGCCCGCTCTAGGGCTTTCCTAGCAGCCCTAAGGGCCTCGCTAGCAGGGCTATAGGGAAGAACCCCTAGGCTCAGGCTGGCCTGAAGGGTTGCCTGGCCCGTCCCCTCTGTGTAGGCATAGCCCCCACCCCCCAAGACCTGGAAACCCACCGCCGCCAGGGCTTTGGCGTAAGCAACCTCGGCTGAGCGGTACTGGGCCTCCAAGGCCTGGGCCTCAGGACTAGTCCAAAGAACATTGAGGGCTTCCTGCCAGGTAAGGCCCTGGGCTGAGGTGGAAGAGAAGGTCCAAAGGATAAAAGCCAGGAGTACTGGGTACCTCAAAACCCGCATCCCCAGCACCCCCTGCCCAAGGAGAAGAAGGGGAAGATACCAAGTCCAACCTGAAAAGGTCCCCTTGGGGCAGCATCGGCCACCTAGATGGGGATTCCCAGCTAGGATGCCAGGGAATCGAGGAGGAAGTGGGAGGAGGCGGAGAGAGATCCCATCCCGGCGTGCTGAGGTCTGGCTCCGCCTTGGCCCGTGACGAGAAAGGTGGGCTTGAAGGAAGTGGGGAGGCGGGCGCTTGGCCAAAGAGCGAAAATACGGGAAAGGAAGAAGAGGGCCACGAGCTTCATGCCACCCGTTACCCAACGGGAAACCGACGGCCCCTTTGCAGCAGCTCACCTGCATAAACCTCAGAGAAATATAGGTGCAAGTTCTGAGGTATCCCACTCCCTCAGGCTAATCCCCCCGTGTTAGCCCAAGGTTAGGAAGCCCACACCCTGAAGACCCAAACAAAGGCATCGCCGGGTCCGCCTCGAATTCAAGCGCACCGACACCAACGCCTTCGTGGACCGGGTGCCCAAGCCCTAGGGAGGAAGTCGCCTGGCCTTTAGGTGCGGGGCCTTGCCCGGAAGCCCTCTGCTCTGTCCCCTTGCTTTTCCTTCGGGCCAGTTCCCCCTGACCTAACGGCCTCCCCATCGGCATGGGGCTTTAGCGCTTCCCCCCGCTTTGCAAGGGCAAGGCACGAACCCGCTACGTTACCCAAGAAGGGAGAAGGCCCTTTCCGGCCTCTACCAGCCTGCGAAAGAGGGCCTCTATTCCCCTGAGGTCCAGCACCGCCGCCGTGAGGGGATCCAAGGCCAGGCCCTGAAGGAGAAGGCTGGGGTCATGCCCTAGAGCCCCCTCCACCCAAAGGGCCTGAACCTCCTGAGCATGCCGGCTTAGGGCCAGGGGACCCGGGGGGAGGAGGACCTCCTCCCCCTTCCAGGCGGGGAGGCGCAAGGGGGCCTCCGCGGGAAAACCGGCCAGGAGCCCAGGGACCCGGGTCTCGAGGTGGGTAGCGTAAAGGCGGAACGCCCTCCCCAAGAAGAAGGCCTCCAACACCGGTACCGCATACTCCCCGCTGGGGGATTTTGGGTAGGCGCCGCGAAGCCAAGCCTCCTCCTCCCGCAGGGCCTCCTCCACAAAGCGGAGGTGGTGGCGGGGGTAAAACCCGCTCTCTCCCCTATACCCGGAACGGACATAGCGGGCCATGATCTCCGGCCGCTTGCGGAAGTAGGGCAGGTATTCGGAAACGTGTCCGCTGGACTCCGAAGGGAAGAGGCCAAAGACGCGCAAGAGCTCAAACCGCACCGGGTCCAGCTCCCAGTAATCCTCCTGCTGGGCCAGGGCCCGGAGGCGGGGGTAAAGGTCCTCCCCCCCATGGGCTAGGCGGACAAACCAGGAAAGATGGTTAACCCCTCCCGCCAGGTAGTCCAGCTCCCCTTCCGAAAAGCCCAGGTAGCCCGCCAGGGTACGGGCGGTTTCGGCAATGGAGTGGCAAAGGCCCAGCGCCCTATGCCCTTTCCGCGCCAAAAAGGCGGTCACGGCGGTCAGGGGGTTGGCGTAGTTCAGGATAAGCTCTCCCTGAAACCCTTCCGCCACCTCCTCCAGGAGGGGGAGCAGGCGGAGGAACTTCATGAGCCCCCCCGGGCCCAGGGTATCGCCGATAGACTGGTCCACCCCAAAGGCCAACGCCGTCTCGTAGTCCTGCCTCAGGACCTCCTCTCCCCCCACATCCGCAGCGAAGACCAGGACGTGGGCTCCCCTCAGGGCCTCCGGCAGGGGCAGAGGGCGGAGGTAAACGGCTTTGGGCCCCTCTTCCCGGAACTTCTCTCCCAAGCGCACCAGCCGGGCTAGGCGGTCCCCTTCGGGGTCCACCAGGCGCACCTCCACCTCCTCCAAGGGGGAGAGGAAGAGGTCTAAGAGAAAGGTGCGGCCAAAAACCGCATTGCCGGCGCCCACAAACGCGATGCGGATCACAGGTCCACCGTTCGCCCTTCCCTTCGGCTCTGCTCCGCCAGGAGGGTGAGGCGGTGGGCGTAAAGGGCCTCCTCAAAGGCCTCGAGGCGGGAGGGGTCCTCCCGGGCCACCGCCTCCACGAAGTCCGCCATGAGGCCCATGTCCCCCCCGCCGTGGCCCGAACGCAAGGAGCCCTCCCGGCCCTCCCCCACCCGGTAGACCCGCTCGCCCTCCAGGAAGCGGAAGACCCGCACCGACTCCCCATCCCCCCAAAGCTCCCCCTCCGTGCCGAAGAGGCGCGTTTCCCGGAAGCGCATGCGGCTCAGGGCCTCCGCGTGGAAGCTGGCGGTGCGCCCGTCCCGGTACTCCAGGAGGACCGCCTGGTGGTCGGCCACGTCGTTCTTCCCCAGGTAGACGCACTCCCCGTAAGGCCCCGTCCAGAGGGCCTCCAGGAGGGCCTCCCGGGTGAGGGGGAAGGCCACCACGTCCAGGGGCCAGCCCCGCTCCCCCCGGTCGTAGGCCTCGAGGTAGATCCGCCGGGCGGAAAAGGGGCAGGCCCGCTCCACCTCCTCGGGGCAGGAGAGGCACCGCTCCCCCGCCCCCTTAGGCCGGTTCTCCGGCCGGAAGTGGTAAAGCCCGCCGAAGGAGGCCATCCGGGCCACCTCCCCCGGCATGAGGAAGAGGATCCAGTCCAGGTCGTGCACCGCCTTGGCCAGGAGGAAGGGGCTGGAGGCCTTCTCCTCCCGCCAGTTCCCGCGGACGTAGGAGTGGGCGAAGTGCCAGTGCCCCACGGGCTCCAGGTGCTGGAGGGAGACGGGATGCCCGATGACCCCCTCCTCCAGGAGGGCCTTCAGCCCCCGGGCGTAGGGGGTGTAGCGGAGGACGTGGGCCACGGCCACCATGCGGCCCGACCGCCGCCAGGCCCCCTCCACCCGGTCCAGGTCCTCCAGGGTGGTGGCCACGGGCTTCTCCAGGAGGACGTGGTACCCCTTTTCCAGGAGGGCCACCGCGGCCTCCGCGTGGAGGGCATCGGGGAGGGTGAGGAGGGCCGCCTCCCCCAGGCGGGGCTCCTCCAGGAGGGCCCTCCAGTCCTCGTAAAGCCGGTGCGGGGGCAGGCCGTGGGCCTCGGCGAAGTAGGCCCGGCGGCCCGGGTGGGGTTCGGCCACGGCCACCACCCGGGTCCGGTCCGGGTGCAGGAGGGCGTATTGGGCAAGGGTCCGGCCCCGGTTCCCCCCGCCCAGGACCACCAGCCTTACCGGCGTGTCGCCCTTCACCCCACCACCTTACGCCCTCCCAGGTAAACCTCCACAAGCCCCCCCTGCCAGAGGACGAGGTCCGCGGGGAGGCCGGGCTCCAGGCCGTGCTCTAGCCCCAGGTAGGCCGCGGGGCGGAGGCCCGTCAGGGCCACGGCCTCCTCCAGGGAAAAGCCGAACTCCAGGAGGCGCTCAAGGGCCCGGTCCATGGTGAGGGTGCTCCCCGCCAGGCCCTCCCCCAGCCACACCCCCTCCCCCCGCTTCTCCACCCGGTGGGCCCCCAAGGGGTAGACCCCGTCCGGCATCCCCGCCGCGGCCACCGCGTCCGTGACCGCGTAGAGGCCGGGGATCAGGCGGTGAGCCAGGCGGAGGAGGCTGGGGTGGACGTGGAGGCCGTCGGGGATGACCTCCGCCCACCGGCCCCGCTCCAGGGCCGCCCCCACCACCCCCGGGGCCCGGTGGTGCAGGGGGGGCATGGCGTTGAAGAGGTGGGTGAAGCCCGAAGCCCCCCGCTCCAGGGCCCTCAGGGTTTCCTCGTAGCCCGCCTCCGTGTGGCCGATCTGCACCCGCACGCCCCGCTCCCTGAGGAGGGGAATGGCCCAGTCCATCCCGGGAAGCTCCGGGGCCAGGGTAACGGCCCGCACGGCCTGGGAGGCGAGGAGGGCCTCGAGCTCCTCTAGGGTGGGGGGCCGGGCGAAGGGGGGCTGGGCCCCCAGGCGCCGGGGGGAGATAAAGGGCCCCTCCAGGTGCACCCCCAAAAGGCGCGCCTCGCCGGGCCCGGGGCGCGCCATCACCCGCCGGGCGGCCTCCAACACCCTTAGGAGGTCCTCCAGGGGGGCGGTCACCGTGGTGGCCAGGAGGGCCGTGGTCCCGTGGCGGAGGTGGAAGGCGAGGAGGGCCCGGATCCCCTCCTCCCCCTCCATAACCTCCCGTCCCCCGCCCCCGTGCACGTGCAGGTCCACAAAGCCCGGGAGGGCCCAAGGGGCCTCGAGGTCCACGGGGCCCCGGGGCTCCAGGCCCTCCACCCGCTCAGAGAAGCGGAGGCGGGCCAGGGCCGGCCCCTCCGGAAAGAAGGCGTTGGCCAGGAGCTCCATCCCCCCTACCCCTCCCCCGCCCAGAGGGCCTCGATGCGGCCCCGGGGGCGGAGGACCTCCCACCCCGACCCTGTCCAGGCCACCTCCAAGGGGGCCGGGGTGTCCAGGTAGGGGGTGGCCATGCTCCCCCCGTAGGCCCCCGCCCAGAGGAAGGCCAGGGCGTCCCCCTCCTCTGGGCGGGGCAGGCGCACCTCCCGGGCCAGGACATCCCCCGCCTCGCAGGCCGGACCCGCCAGGTCGTAGACCCCCTCCCCTTCCCCCTCGTACAGGGGCAGGACGGGGTGCCGGGCCCCGTAGAGGGCGGGGCGGAGGAAGACGCTCATCCCCCCGTCCAGGAGGAGGTAGGGCCGGCCGGTGCGCTTCTCCCCCCAGACCCGGACCACCAGGACCCCCGCCCCCGCCACCAGGCGCCGCCCGGGCTCCAGCCAGAGCTGGGCCCCGTAGAGGGCCGATAGGCGGGCCGCCTCCGGGGCCAGGGCCTTCAGGTCCAGGGCCGGGCCGAACCCGCCCCCCAGGTCCAGGACCTCTAAAGGCCCCACCGCCCCCCTTAGGCCCTCCAGGACCCGGTAGCCCCGGAGGAAGTCCTCCGGCCGGTCCAGGTGGGAGCCCAGGTGGAGGTGGAGGCCCAGGGGCCTAAGTCCCAAGGCCTGGGCCTCCTCCAGGGCGGAGGGCGCCTCCTCGGGGAGGAAGCCGAACTGGCTCTCCTTCCTGGCGGTGGCCAGGTGGGCGTGGGTGGCCACCTCCAGGCCCGGGTTCACCCGCACCAGGACCCGGACCCCCGGGAGGAGGCGGGCCACCCGGCGGAGGTCCGGCCAGGAGTCCAGGACCACATAGGGGGGGCGTTCCGCCAGGACCCTCAGGTCCTCCGGGGTCTTCACCGGCCCATTCAGGACCACCTCCTCCGGGCCGAACCCCGCCCGGTAGGCCCGGAGGACCTCCCCCAGGGAGACGGCCTCCACCCCAAGCCCCAGGGCCCGGAGGCGCCGGAGGAGGCCCAGGCGGGGGTTGGCCTTCAGGGCGTAGAAGAGCCGGGCCCCGGGGAAGGCCTCCCGGAAGAGGGCCACCTCCCGCTCCACCTGGGGGAGGTCGTAGGCGTAAAAGGGGGTGGGGAAGCGGCGGGCCGCCTCCTTGAGGGCCTCGAGGAAGCCCTCGGTAAACTGGGGCATGGCCAGGTTCATCGGCATCGCCACCCAGTTTACCCAGGGCTTCTACGGGGTGCGCACCCCCTACCTGGAGGCCTTGGTCCAGGTGGGCCTCACCCCCGTCCTCCTCCCCCCCCAGGACCCGGAGGGGGTGGAGCGCCTCCTCCCCCACCTGGACGGCCTCCTCCTCCCCGGGGGGGTGGACGTGGACCCCGCCCTCTACGGGGAGGAGCCCGGGCCCGGCCTGGGGGAGGTGCACCCGGAGCGGGACGCCCTGGAGCTCCGCCTGGCCCGGTACGCGGCCAAAGAGGGCATGCCCCTTCTCGGGATCTGCCGGGGCCTCCAGGTGCTGAACGTGGCCCTAGGAGGAAGCCTCCACCAGGACCTGCAAAGCCCCATCCAGCACTACCAAAAGGCCCCCTGGGGCACCCTCGGGCACAGCGTGCGCCAGGTGGGAAAGAGCCCCCTGGAGGGCCTCTTCCCCGAGACCTTCCGGGTGAACTCCTACCACCACCAGGGGGTGAAGGCCCTGGGCCAGGGGCTTAGGCCCGTGGCCGTGGCCCCAGACGGGCTGGTGGAGGCCGTGGTCCTGGAGGGCCATCCCCTCTTCCTGGGGGTGCAGTGGCACCCCGAGCTCCTTCCGAGCCACCGGGGCCTCTTCCGCCTCCTAGCGGGCCCGGGGGTCTAGGGCGTCCCGCAGGGCATCCCCGAGGCTTGGCCTTCTAAAGCACACTGGCCCCTGGTCCCCTAAACTGGGGTGAGGAGACCAGAGGGCGGCGAGCGCGACCTCTGGGTTTGGGCGTTGCGAACCCTCCTTTTGGCACTCCTTCTCCTAGGCACGGTCCTGGGTTGGAACCGCTACGCAGGAAACCGGCCCATCCCCCATCCCCCAGGGGTCTTGGTTCCCGACCCCCCGGTGCAACGCCCCCTTTCCCGCGAGGAAGTCCGGGTTTGGGAAAGGGACGGCTACCGCTTCATCCCCGTGGCCCGCTTTGAACTCCGGGCGCGGGTGCTGGCCAAGCGGGTCTACCGCGACCGGGGTGCAGCCGTCGCCCCCCTGGACCTGGCCCTGGGCTGGGGGCCCATGTCCGACACCGCGGTGCTCCGGCACCTCCGGATCCGCCAGGACTTCCGCTTCTACTTCTACAGCTGGTCGGGGAAACCCCCTATCCCTCCGGGGGAGATGGCGGTAAACAGCGCCAACATGCACATGGTGCCCGCCAACGACGCCCTGAAGAAAGCGCTCCTGCGCCTCCGGCCCGGCCATCTGGTGGCCATCCGGGGGTTCTTGGTGAACGTGACCGGCCCAGAGGGCTTCTACTGGCGCACCTCCACCACCCGCTCGGACACGGGCAACGGGGCCTGCGAGATCGTGTGGGTGGAGGACCTGAGCTTCCTTTAGTGGTTTGTCTATGGTTCTTGATTAAAAAGCTTCTGCTCTAGAATCTTGATCTTTTCCTCGGCGGTTGCGAGATCGTTGATGAGGCGGTTTCTCCGCTCAAAAAGGTAAAGGGGAGGCAGTAGGTCACGGCTTTCGTACCATCCGATCTCCCGACGGTTCCTTTCCTCTTCTGTTCTAAGTTTTTGCGCCCGTTTACGCCAGTATTCCAGTTCTAGTGGAAACCACTCTGATTCAGGAAGCATCAATAGGCGGGCTTGCTCCTCGGTAATTTCAAGGACACGGGATGAACGGGAAGCCCTCACCTGCCAACCACCCTTAGGATTCTCCTCAAGAATCGCATCGCTCTGAAGATGATCCCTCAGACTAACCAGCAGCGGGTCAAGCTCCATGACCCCATGATAGGGAGGGGTTTTCCCAACAGGGTGAGCATCTTACCCAGGGGTTGGCCTCCCTGCCTAGCCTCGAGGCCGGGGAGCCCGGCGTCCTCCCCGAGGCCTCGTTTTACTCGGGAGCCTCCAATGGCTGGCCCTTGCGCTTCCTCACCCCCAGCGGGCCGGCCTAGGTAGCGAAACCCTCCCTTAAAACCGTGCCCGGGCATAGGCCTTTAAAAGAGGGTGCCGCACGCTCGCCCCTAAGCCCCGCCAAAACTCGGCAAGGGACCTACCCATAAGCTCCCGCTTCCTGGCCCGGGCCACGAAAAGAAGATCCTCCGCCTCCTCGCCCCCGGGGAACCTATCCCCGAGGATTTTGGCAAGCTTGCGGGGGTTGCGCCCGCCCAAGAGGGCTAGGGCGTTGATGGCGCGCAGGAGCTCGTAGGGATCCTCCCGCCACATGGCTCCAAGCCCTTCCCGTATGGCACCCAGGGCCTCTTCCGGACGGGCCCTTTCCCAAAGGGCCTGGGCCACTTCCGGGGGTAAGGGGGTGGGAGAAAGGCCGGAGAGGCGGGCCAGATCATCCCGGAGGAGGTGAAGCAGGGGGTCCCTCCCCCCATTGAGGGCCTCCGAAAGCAGGCGGTCGTAAAGGGAGGGAAGGGGGAAGGTGGCTTCTTTAGGGGAAACCGGGGTAGGCCCTGTAAAGGGCGCCGGGAGGGTTTCTCCCCTCTCGTCCTCTCCCCTATCCTCCCCCGAAGGTAAGCCTGGGGACAGGCGGTCCAGGATCCGCTTGGCCTCCTCTTCCGCCAAAGCCTCGGGCAGGGAAATGTGAAGGCCAAGGCGGGCCCTGGTCATGGCCACATAGAAGATGTTCTCTTCCTCCAAAAACTCCGGGGACGGCTCGCTAGGGGGCGGAGCAGTGTTGGGGAAAAACCATCGGTAGGCCGCAACCCAGTAAAAATCCTCCCAGAGGAGCACCCGGTCCCACTCCCGCCCCTTGGCCTTGTGGGCGGTGGAAAGGACCAGCTTAGCTCCCTCCTCCGGACCGTGCAGCTGGGCGATCTTGTGGGCGAGGGCCTCGAGATCGTACTCCTTGGCCAGGCGGAGCAAACGGTTCAAGACGATGGAATACTCCGCCAGGGACTCCACCTCTTCCCACTTGGAAATACCCAAAAGCTCCGGGTGAGGCCTGGGGCGCTCACCCCCTTCCTTGATGGCCTGCAAGTCGGTGAGGAGCCAGACCAGCTCCTCCACACCCCCCACCACGTGGGCCTCCTCCTTTTGCAGGGAAAAGAGCTGGGCCCCCTCTAAGAGGGCGGTGACCAGACCCAGGTTGGATCGGGTGAGGATGGTGAAGGGGGGCGTGGGGAAAAGGTTGACGTGGACCTCCGTAGCCCACCCCGCCCGCCCCACCAGGGGCACCAGGCCCTGGGTTTGCCGGGCGGTGATGGCCTGAACGAAGGAGGCCAGGGGCTCCCCAAAGCGGAAGCTCCAGGTGAGGGGGCTTTCCGGCAGGTCTATCTCCCCCATGGCGTTCACCGCGCCCCGCCAGCCGTAGATCTGCTGGCGGGGATCCCCCACGAACACCTGTTGAGCCTTTCCCCGCCAGCCCGAAAGCACCGTCAGGAAGTTGGGGTCCAGATCCTGGGCCTCGTCCACCAGGATGACCCCGGCCGGAGGGTCCCCCCCTGCCCCCTCCTCCCGCCAGATGCGCACGTAGCCGTCGTGGGAGAGGGGGAAGGGGTCCTTGGGGTCTCGCATGGCCTTCCAAAGGAGGGCCACCCCCTTCACCGCCCGCTCCACCTCGGCGAAGCCGGAAGGACCCCGAGCCTCCACGGTTTTGCGCCAATCCCGAGGCAGGTGCCGGGGTAGGGGCTCCGGGTCCCCCGACCGGATGAACCGCTCCAGCCCCGAGCGGACCACGTAGGCCAGGAGGGGATCCACCTGGAGGCGTTCCCGAACGTGCACGGGGCGAACCTGTCCGTTCCCCAGCCGGAACTTGGCCTCGTAGGGGGTGCCGGGCACGGTGCGCCGGTAGGCCAGGGCGTGGAGGGTGAACACCCGGGTATTGGGAGGAAACTTGCGCCGGGCCTCTTCCTTCATGGCCCGGTTGAAAGCCAAATAGGCGATGTGTCTTCTGGGAAAACTCTCCGCCATGAGGCGTAGGGTGGTGGTCTTCCCGCTTCCCGCCACCGCCACCAGCTTGAAGTCTTGGCGGGAACGGTAAAGGTGCAGGGCCTTTTCCTGTTCTGGGGTAGGAACAAGCTCGGCTTTTGATAGAGAAGAGGCCATTTGGCGCTCATTCTATAGGCAGAAAAGGCGCTCCACCCACGCCAACCCAGGAAAGGGGGCTGGGTAGAGCGCCCCCACCTAGGCGCCCTCCTCCTCAAAGTCCGCCTGGTTAAAGCGGAGGGCCCGGCTGTTTTCCGCCAGAACCCGCACCGTATGCTCCGAAAACCCCTGGGGGGCGTGGGCCTTGATCTCCAAGGTGACCTCCACCCTAGCCCCTTGGGTCAGGAGATGGGCGATGATCTCCTCCGCGATCTTGGCCGCATCCGGGCCCACCCGCATGGGGTTTAAGGAGGCCACCCCGTAGAACCGCACCTTCTTGGGGGGCGGAGGGGGAGAGGTCACCCCACCCGAGACGCCCGGAGAGCCTCCCCCCTCGGGCGGGGTTGGAGGGGGGGGTGGGATAACGACCTTTTCCCGTTCCAGCTGGTCCCGGGCCACCTCGGGGCGCACCAGGAGGCCGGGGTCATCCGGGGAGATCAGGAGGGTTTCCCCACCCCGAAGGCCCCGGTATTGGCCCGTGGCCTCATCGTACGCATCGGCGTAGGCGAAGGTTTCCGCCTGCCAGGTGCGCAGGGAAAGCCCCTTCTGGATGGCCTGGGCCAGGACATGAGGCCCTTCCAGGCGGGGCAGGTAGAGGTAGGTGGCGAAGTCCTCCACCAGCTGGCGGATGGCCACGTGGTTTCCCCGCCAAAGGGGGACGTCGTCCAGGTATTTGCGCAGGATGGTGGGAGCCAGGCCGGTAACCAGTCGGTCCTCGTTTTTGAGCTTCTTGCCTGCCTGGACCGCTAGGGCGTCGTTGCCGGTGAGCCTTAAGGCCTGCCAGGTGATGGGGTCGGAAGGGGTCTTCTGCTCGGGCACCAGGAGCCAGGCGTAGGCCTCGGGAATGCGGGCGTTCACCGTGCCTTCGGCCGCCTTCAGCTGGGTCTCCGCCTGGCGCACCTGGAAGGGGGTGAGGTTCAGAACCTCCTTCTCCTCCAGGATGGAGCGCCAGGCCAGGTAGAGGCGGATGGCCTCCTCCAAATCCTGCCAGCGGGGCCCATCGGCGGCCAGGAAGACCAAGGTGTTGCGGTAGAGCCTGGGGGCGTTCCCCCGCTTCTCCAGGAGCTCCCGGGCAGCCAAAAGGGCCTTGCTCTCCCCTTCCCGGGTGTGGAGGTACTCCGGGGAGAGGACCACCAGGCGGGCCTCGAGGTCGTCGGGCACGTCGGCCCCCGTGCGGGGGAAGAGGTGCACCTTGGCGAAGGGCCCCCGTTCCCTAAAGGCCTCCCTTAGGCGCCGTTCCAGCTCCTCAAAGACCTTGTCGGGCTCCCGCCTTAGAGCCCCGGCCCGGTCCTCCGCCAGCTTGGTCACCGTGGGCTGGGTGTCGTACCAGAAGTGGGTGCCGTCTTGGTAAAGGTAGGTGGCCTGGGCAGCCAGGCGCCTTAGGGCATCCCCGAAGACCGCGGGGGACTCCCCAGGCATGGCGCACCCCAGCTTGATGCGGCGGTCCTCGAGGCCCCGGTGGGCCGCCCCCACCTTGGGGGCCGAACCCAGGAAGATGGTGCGGGCCACGCGCCGGGCGGCCTGGAACTTGCCCAGGTTGGGCACCTCTGCGTCTATCCGCAGGGGCAGGGCGTTTTCCCCGTCCACGTCCCGGGAGATGATGGGGGCCCAGTTGTCGGGCAGGTGGCGGGTGAGCTCCGACTGGACCCTGGGGTCGTCCAGGGGGATGGTGGAGGGCAGGATGAGCGGGTTCTTGTCCCCCTTCTCCCACAGGACGTGGACCACCGCGGCCATGAGGCGCAGGACCCCCCGGGTGCGCTGGAACTTCACCAGGGAGGACCAGTCCTGGTACAGGCGGTCAAAGATCTCGGGGTGGATGGGAAAGGCCCTTTTGATGCGCTCCTCGTAGTCGCTGGTGGCGCACTCCGTCGGAAACTCGGCCGCGTGGTTCCGGTAGAGGTCGGCGAAGGCCCGGGCGGTGGTGTCCCGGTGCTTGTAGGCCTCGGGGTCGGCGATGGGCTGGAAGAGGCGGCGGCGGACGATCTCAAAGCTTTCCTCGGGGCTTGCCGGCCGCCAGGAAGACTCCAACCGCCCCACCACGTTCCGGAGGCGCTCCAGGGCCTCCCGGCCCCTAAGGCCTCCCACCTCCACGTCCTCGCTCCGGGCATCGGAAGCGGGCAGGGAGACCACCAGGAGGCAGTTCGGGGCCAGCTTGGCCGACTCCGTGAGGGCCTGGGCGAAGGAGAACTGGGTTTCAAAGCTCCCCCCGGGGAGGTCCCCCGTGTCGTGGAGCTGGCGGGCGTAGGCCACCCACTCGTCAATGAGGATGAGGCAGGGGCCGTAGCGCACGAAAAGCTCCCGCAGGCGGTCGCCGGGGCTGGTGGCGTTCTTGTCGTCCTCGGCGATGACCGCGTAGGCCTCCTTCCCCCCAAGCTGGTAAGCAAGCTCCCCCCACAGGGTGCGGACCACGGTGCCGTCGGGCTTGGTGACGGGGTTCCCGGGGGAGATCTTGTTCCCCACCAGCACCACCCGGCGCACCTGGGGAAGCTCTGTTACCTCGGCCTCGGCCAGGAGGGCCTCCACGCCGGGAAGCTCGCTGGGCTTCCTGCCGGAGAACAGGTGGTAGAGGGCCAGCATGGAGTGGGTCTTCCCTCCCCCGAAGTTGGTCTGGAGCTGGACCACCGGGTCCCCCCCCTGGCCGGAAAGGCGCCTTAAGGCGTTCACCAGAAGCCCCTTCAGGCCCTCGGTGAGGTAGGTGCGGCGGAAGAACTCCACGGGGTCCCGGTACTCGTCGCTCCCCTCCCCCAGGTGCACCTGCCAGAGGTCGGCGGCGAACTCCGCCTGCTGGTAGCGGCCGCTGGCCACATCGGGGTGGGGGGTGATGATCTCCCGCCAGGGCCTGAGCGTCCCGCTGGCGGCCTCAACCAGGGAGCCCCCCGCCTTGCGCTTTTCCTGGCGCACCTGCTCGTCAAAGACCTGGCGCATGAGCTCCAGCTTCAGGCGGCGCACCTCGTCTTCCTGGGGAGCGGAAACGGCGGAAAGGAGGCGCTCCATGGAGTCCAGGGCCCGGTAGGCGTCGTCGCTGGAGAAGGGCTCCTGGTGGGCCCACTTGTTCCGCCAGTCCCGGATTTCGCTCACCAGGCTCCGCTCGGTCTGGCCCAGGGTGTCGCGGAAGACCTCGTTCCAGGTCTCCCACATGAGCTTAAGAAGGGCGGCGCTGTCCCACTCCAGGATGGGCTTGTCCTTGAGGAGCCCGTCTTCCAGAAAGGTGCGGAGCTTTTCCGGGTTAAGCGCTCCCTTTTCCAGAGCGCTCTTAACCTCCCGCCCCACAAAGGGGGCCAGGCCTTCCCGCAGAAGGTCCAGCCCCTTGCCCACGCGCTCGCGGTTGGTCATGGCCACAGTTTATCCCCCCTTTCTAAAAAAGCTCGGTTTGCGCTGGGGCCTTCCCCTCCTGGCTCAGGCGGGCGATCTCGGGCCAGCTCTGCACCAGGGCGTTGTAGGAAAGGGCCTCCTTGCTCCAGCCCTTGCGCTCGCAAAGGGCGTACAGGCGGTAGGCCAGTTCGCGGGCGGTGTCCCCTCGGCTTCCCAGCTTGGCCAGGAGGTCCGCGGCGGCCATCTCGCCCCCGGTTTCCAGGCGGAGGACCAGCTGGTGCACCGCCTCCCAGTAGGTGAAGCGGCCATCCCGCACCGGGTCCCAGTCCCCGGGGAGCTCTTCGGGCTTTAGGAGGCGCACCTTACCCCGCCGGGACTCCAGGATGCCCGCCTCCACCAGCCCCTCCACGCTGGTGTTTTTGGCCTTGGAGAGGGTTTCGGCCACGCCGAACTCCCCTTCCCCAAAGCCGAACTGCTCAAACCAGGCCAGGGCCCAGCGGGTGTCGGGGTCAAAGTCGCCCTCCTGCTCCGCCAGGGCCTCGTCCAGCACCTGGTTGATGAGGGCTAGGGCCTCCCGCACGGTCACGGGGTTGCCCTCCGCATCCAGCACCCCGGCGTAGCGCGTGTACACCGCCATCCCCGGCCCGATGGCCGCCTGGGCCAGGTCTACGGGAGCGATGTTGCCCGCCTGGAGGAGGCGAAGGGCCTTGGGAAGCTCCTCTTTCAGGGCCGAGAGGAACTCGCGCCGGGTGGCGGTGGGGGCGTTCTCCGGGCGCTTGCGGCAGACCAGGACGATGCTGGAAGCCAGGGCGTTGGTGTCCTTCCCCACCATGCGGTTGCTCAGCTCCGTGCGCATGGGCCAGGTGCCGGTGATGGAAAACCCCGCCCGGATAACGGCTTCCAAAAAGGTTTCCCACCCCGTGCGCCGGGCCTCGCCGTTCCCCTCGCTTTCCGACTGCTTGAAGGCGTAGTAGATGGTAACCGGAAAGGCCGGGTGGGCCTGCTCCGCCAGGCGGGCTAGGGCCTTGGTCATGCCCTCCAAGAAGAACTGCTCGGCTTTATCTTTGCTCCCATGCCGGTAGGGCGTAGCTACCAGCTCCTCCGCCTTGGGCACGGCCACGGTAGCAAAGAGGTCGGGAAAAACAGAGCGGAGGGAGCGACGGAGCCAAACATAGAAAAAGTCGGAAAGGTCAGCGTAGCCGATGTTGTCGTAGTAGGGAGGGTCGGTAGAAATAATTTTTCCGGCGCTGACAGTTTGGTTCTGAGCGTCTGCTTGTTTTGAAACGCCAGGAAGTAATGAGGGAAGGTGACCTAAAACCTGTTGAATCTGCTCCAACGCGTTTTCAAAACTGCCAGCATTTCCACCAACTGAGTTAGATTCAGCAAAGTCCCAAACCATTGGGATGGCCTGACGCCCAAACACACCCCGGATGCTATCTCTTGAAGAATCCCATCCGCATATTGCGGAGTTTCGGTCAGACATTTTATCTACTGCAAACCCCAAATACACCCCCACCGCCTCCGCATAGGCCCGGGCGCCGGTGCCGCCCTCCCGCAGGGGGGTGTCGTCGTCGGGGAGGCCCGCGGCTAGGGCATCCTGGCGCACGCGCTCCATGGCCTCGCCCACCAGGTCGGCGAAGGTGGTGAGGGACACCAGCTGGCGGGGGGTGAAGAGGTCGCCATAGGTAGTGAAACCGTAAAGAGGGGGCGAAAACCAGCGGGGGTTATCAGGCATAGGTACATCCGGCTTCCAATCCGGTTTTGCCTCTAGAACTACCATCTCATGCTCAAGCGTAGGTGGGAGATAAATCCGACCATTAGGGCCCTCTGCAACAATGGCCATAAGGCGCGTTCCTATCCGCTTTGACCGGGCCTCAGCATAGATGTAATCGGCTGCAATGGGCATGCCAGACATCAAGCAACGGAAGTTGGCCCCACGCGCCAGCTTGGTGCCCATCTTGGCCGCCTCCGGGTCTTTGGGCTTGCCCACCTTCACGGTGAAGCGGTAGCCATCCCCCTCAATCACCGGCTCCACGTAGGCTTCCTTGCCCGGCTTGGTGGAGAGCATGAAGGTGGAGGCCAGGGGCACCTCCACATGGGCGAAGGCGGGGTTGGGGCTCCGCACGGTACGGGCCCAGATCCAGGCGATTACCGTGAGCTCCTGGCCCACCAGGGGCTTCAGGTCGGGCCGGTCCTGGGCCATCTCGGGGGTGATCTTCACCTTGGGGTAGAGGTGGCCGATGCGCCGTTCGGCCTCGTCCCGCATCCAGCGGCCGTAGTAGCGCACATCCTCGGCCAGGCCCTGGGCGCCCTTCCACTCCCGCTCCATAAGGGCCTTCTTGGCCCGGGCCTCGGGGTTCACCGGGGGCCTATTCGCAAAGCGGGGGGGAATCTCAATCATGGCCTTGTTGATGAGCACGGCCACGGGGTTCAGGTCGCTGGCGTAAGCCTCCAGGCCCAGGCGCTGGGCTTCCAGAGGAAGGGCGCCGCCCCCGGCGAAGGGGTCGTGGAAGGCGGGCAGGCGCTTGGGGTTGAAAAGCTCCTCGGCCCTGGGGTGGTGGGCGTTATCCCGGCAGGCCCGTTGCCAGCTTTTCCAGATCTCCTGCCGGGCCTCTTCCAAAAGGGCCTCGTTGGTGGTGTTTTCCCACTGCACCAGCTTTTCTATAAGGCGGAAAAGGCGCTCGCGCTCCCTTGCCTGGGCCTCCTCGGTGGGGAACTCCTCGGGGCAGGCGGAGGGGTCGTCCACCATCTGGGCGAAGATGACCGCCCGGGCCGAGGCCAGGGGGCGGCGGGCCCACCAGAGGTGCAGGGTGCTGGGGTGGCCGTGGCGGATGGACTTTTCCCGCGCGGAGGCGGCGTTGATGGCTTCCAGGGGTAGAGCGACTTCAATGAGTTTCTTCCGGGAGCGTACCTCACTCATGATTCACCTCTTAGCGCCAAGTTGACGGACGAACCAGCACATGGCCATCTGGCTTTGTCAGCCGATCAGGTAGTTGGCTTTTTCGTAACTTATCCTTGCCAATATGCAGGTAGCCACTAGCGTGCTTTTTTAGCTGTTCCGAAGAACGTCCCGGAGGAAAAGCGACAATGACTCGCTTATTAGGAAAGCGGCTCCGTACGCGCTGAATAGGAGTGCTTAGGTCGCTGTCTCCAGAAACAATAAGGGCTACATCAAAAAGGTCATCACATGCATCCAAGAGTATTTGGGTAGCGATATTCACATCGGTCATTTTCTCCTCGTAGTAGGGCCAGCTTGCCCCACATTTATGGCACCGCTGGGTCTTTTGTAGATAATGACCAAAGTGGCAGTTCACACCCACCAAAGTCAAGGCTTCTAAGTAATCGTTTTGACGCTTCCGATCAGGTCCGTTATTTCCCGTATCCTGTATGCGCGCCGTAAAATAGTGGGTGGCAACCAAATGTTGTTGAGGCTTAAGTAGGTTTTTGGCCAACAAGCTGACGTCAAGCCAATAATAGCGCTTTAGCTTCGCCTCGCGCAGGCCGAAGTAAAGGTTAAAGCCATCCACGTAAGCGATTACCCTCTCCATGAGATTCCTCCATAAAATGGGGTCTTGACAACGGGGTGGGGTTTCGCTTTAATTAAAGCGTAAACCCCGCCAGAGATAGTATCTCTGGCCCGACGCCCCAAAAGGGCGTCTCTTTCGTTATTGGGAAGCCCGCGCCCGTAGGTCATCCTCATTTCCAGGGTTCCTCTCCCCGAGCAAAAAGCTCCGCAAAGCTGTAGTTCACGCTGGTTACCCCAAAGTCGGGCTCGCGGTTGAAGGGGCGGCGCACGTAGCGCACCTGGTGGCTCCCGTCCTCCTGGAAGACCACCAGGGCCAGGATGAAGTCTTCCGGCTTGTTCAGGGCGGTGAGGATCTCGTTGCGGGTTACGGTGATGGTGTCGGCCCCGGCCACGCGGCCCTTGACCTCAATGAAGCGCAGGCGGCCTGTTTTGGGGTCGCGGCTTTCAATGTCGTAGCCCAAGCGCTCCAGTTCCCGGTCCACGGGCTCAAAGCCCAGGCGGCGCTCAACCTCCATGACGATGGCCCGTGCCCGGGCGGCCGCGGCCTGGGTGTCTTTGGGAAGGGATTCCCTGGAAGGGGGCTCCCCAAGAAGGCGCTCCAGAAGCCCCTTAGGCACCACCACGGCCCCTCCGAGGAGGATGGGGGGCTTGGCGAAGACCTGGGCCTCCAAGTCCAGTTCCTTCATCCTCTTCTCCAGGCGCTCGCGGAACTCGTCCGCCCGCTTTTGGGCCTCCTGCCAGTTCAGCTTGGCGTTGCGCTGGCCCCTGGCTTCCTTCTCCTTGAGCTCCTGGGCGCGGCGGTCCCAATGGGCGATCTCATGCACCAGGCGGGTTTGGACCTCGGCCTTGGCCTTCTCCACCCACCTTTCCCGTTCTTCCCGCACCGCCTTCAGGTGCTCGGGGACCAGGCGCTCCGCCGCGTACTCCAGGGCCTTCCGGGCCAGGTCCCCCCGCGCCCAGGCCAGCTCCGGCCGGGCCAGAAGGTCTTGCGGGGCGGGCTCTTCGGGGCGGAGGGGGCGGTAGTCCAGGTGGGGAGCGTCGGGCAGGGGGCGGATCTCGCCGGTGGGGTGCACCTCCAGGTAGAAGACCCGCCGGGAGAGCACGCCGCCCTCCTTGCCCCCCTCGAGGGCGTGCTCCAGGAGGAAGAGGACCCTGGGGACGGTGCCCAGATCGGCCTCGTCCACCAGCACCGCCCCTTGGCGCAGGAGGCCCTGGTGGGCCTCGAGGGTGAGGTCCAGGACGGCCTCAAAGAGGGGGTGCCCGGGGCCCACCAGGACCGCGGGGGGCCTGCCGGGGAGGTTTAGGCGGCCCTTGTCAAAGGTAACGCGCTCGTAGCCCTCGGGGACGTGGCCCTTGGCCACCTGCCGCATCCTCTCCCGCACCCGTGCGGGCAGGTGGGTGATCTCGTAGCGGCCGCTTTCCCGCTCCCTGGCCCCGCCCCCGAGGCGGCGGAAGGCCTCGAGGAAGAAGGAGGCCACGTAGTGGGGCTGCAGGCGCCGGGCCTCGGCCCGCTCCATCTCCTCCCGCACCCGGAGCACCCGCGCCCGGTCCAGCACCTCCCGGGCCAGGGCCCTTTCCTCTAGCAGGGCCTTCAGGGCTTCCGGGTCCACAGCCCCCTCCACCGCCTCTTGCAGGCGGGCCCGAACCTCGGGCCGGTCGCCGTAGCGGATGGCCTCCAGCAGGAGGTCCTTCAGGGGCTTACCCCCAAACTGGAGCCGGCCCAGCACGTCAAAGACCCGGCCGCCTAGGGCCTTGCGGGCCTCCTCCAGCTTGTCCAGAAGGCGGCGGTACACCTCCCCTTCCCGCGTGCCCTCGGCCACCAGGTTCCAGAGGTGGCAGACCTCGGTCTGGCCGATGCGGTGGATGCGCCCGAAGCGTTGCTCCAGGCGGTTGGGGTTCCAGGGAAGGTCGTAGTTCACCATGAGGTGGGCCCGCTGGAGGTTGATCCCCTCCCCCGCGGCGTCGGTGGCCAGGAGGACCTGCACCCTGGGGTCTTCCAGGAAGCGGGCCTGAAGCCTCCTTCGCTCCTCCCGGGAAAGCCCCCCGTGGATGGCCACCACCCGCTCGGGGCCCAGGTAGTCCCCCACCCGCTTTTCCAGGTAGCGCAGGGTGTCCCGGTGCTCCGTGAAGACCACGAGCTTCCTCCGGCCGGGGTCGGCGCTACGGCCGAAGAGGGCCTCCAGAAGGGAGCGGAGTTCGCGCCACTTGGTGTCCTCCCCCCGGTTCCGCACCTCCAGGGCCAGGGCCTCGAGGCGCTTTAGGGTCTCCACCTCCGCCTGGAGCTCCTTCAGGGAGCGGGCCGCGGTGGCCTCCCCCAAGAGGGCCTCTTCCAGCCGGAGCTGTTCCTCCTCGGGGAGGTCTTCCAGGTTGGCCCACTCCGGCTGGTCGGCGTCCAGGGCCTCGAGGTCTTCGGGAAGGAGCGCTTCACCCCACCTTACCCGGGCCTGGCGGGCCTCGAGGCGCTCCCGGCGCCGCTTCAAGGACTGGTAGATGGCCTCAGGGGAGGAGGCCAGCCGCCGTTGGAGCAGGGTGAGGGCGAAGCCCACCGCCGCACCGCGGCGCCGGTCGGGCAGGAGCTCCGCCCGCCCCCACTCCTGGCGCACGTAGTCCGTAACCTCCCGGTACAGGGCCTCCTCCTCCGGGGAGAGGCGGTAGGCCACGGTGTAGGCCCGGCGTTCGGGGAAGAGGGGGGTGCCGTCCATCCGGAGGAGGTCTTCCTTCTGGCGGCGGAGCATGAGGTCGCTGATGTCGCTGCGGTGCACCCCTGCCCTGAACCGGCCTGCGAAGCGGTCGGGGTCCAGGAGGGCCAGGAAGAGCTGGAACTCCTCCTCCTTGCCGTTGTGGGGGGTGGCGGTGAGGAAGAGGAGGTGGCGGGTGAGGCGGGAAAGGCGCTGGCCCAGGTGGTAGCGCTTGGTGTAGCGCACCTCGTTCCCGAACACGCTGGCCCAGAGCTTGTGGGCCTCGTCCACCACCACCAGGTCGTAGCGGTTCTCCGGGTGGGCCAGCTTGGCCTGCAGGGCCTCATCGCGGGCCAGCTTGTCCAGGCGGGCGATGAGGAGATCGGCCTCGAGGAAGGGGTTCCCCGTGCGGGCATGGGCGATGCGCTCCCCCGTGAGGATCTCAAAGGGAAGCTGGAAACGCCCTTGCAGCTCCTCCTGCCACTGCTCCAAAAGGCTCCCCGGGGCCACGATGAGGCACCGGCGCACGTCCCCCCGGACCATGAGTTCCTTGATGAGGAGGCCGGTCATGACCGTCTTCCCCGCCCCGGGGTCGTCCGCCAGGAGGAAGCGGAGGGGGTTGCGGCGGAGCATGACCTCGTAGACGGCCAGGATCTGGTGGGGCAGGGGCTCCACCTCCGAGGTGTGCACCGCCAGGAGGGGGTCAAAGAGGTAGGCCAGCTTGAGGCGGTGGGCCTCGGCCGCCAGGCGGAAAAGGGCCCCGTCCCCGTCAAAGGGCCAGGAGGGGGCCCCCTCTAGGGCCTCCAGGGCCCGGGCCTCCTCCGCCAGAAGGAGGCGCGAGCCCACGTGGCCCTCCAGGGTGCGGTAGGTGAGGTTCACCGCGCCGGAGCCCATCCGCTCCACGGCCACCACCTCCACCAGGGCCTGGGGGAGGAGACCCTTCAGGAAAAGGCCAGGGCAAAGGTCCTCGAGGCGCATGGCTTGAGGCCTTGGGCTACTTCTTCCCTCGGACTAGGGCCTCCAGCTCCGCCAAAAGGGTTTCCGCCCGAGCCCGCCTTTCCGGAGAGAGGGTCCTGAGCCGGGGGAGGAGGGCCTTCAGGCGAAGGGCCAGGTCTCCCTTCCTCTCCTCCCGCTTTCCCTCTAGAACCGCCCGCACCCGGGCCCTGAGGTCCCTTAAGGAAAGCCCCGCCCTGGCCTCCTCCAGGAGGGCCTTCCGCACGCCCTCGTCCCTCACCTTCTTGAGCTCCAGGGCGGCGGTATAGGGGATGGCCCCTTCCTCCAGGGCGGCCTTCAGGTCCTCGGGGAGGCGGAGGAGGGGGAGGCGGTTCTGGACGAAGGAGCGCCAGTCCAGGCGGGCGGCGGTGCGGAAGACCTCCTCCACCACCTCCGCCTGTCCCATAACGTTATGGGACACCTCCCCCTTCCGCTTCTCCGCCTGGAGGAGGTTCTGGAGGGCCTTGGCCGCCCCCTCCCGGTCCGTCCCCAGCCTGAGGGCCAGGAGGTCCAGGAGGGCCACGGTCTCCTCGTAGGGGTTCAGGTCCTCCCGCTTGAGGTTCTCGATGAGGGCGACGGCGCGGGCCTCCTCGGGGGTGAGGTCCAGGACCACCACCGGGACCTCCTCGAGGCCCGCCATCTTCGCCGCCCGGTACCGGCGCTCCCCGGCCACGATCTCGTACCGCCCCTCCCCCAGGGGGCGCACCAGGAGGGGCTGGAGGATTCCTTTCTCCTGGATGGAAGCGGCGAGGTCTTCCAGGCCCTCCAGGCGCTTCCGGGGCTGGTGGGGGGAGGGGAGGAGGGCGGAGAGGGGGAGGGCGGTCCGGGCCTTGAGGCGCCTATCCAGGGCCTCGGCCTTGGCCTCCAGGTGGCCCAAGAGTTCCCGGAGCTGGCTCATGCCTCCACCTCCTGGGCCACCTTCAGGAGGGCGTCGGCGATGGCCTGGACCTCCCGCACCGCCTCCTGGGCCCCGTCCACCATGTGGATGGGCACCCGCTCCGCCGCGCTGCGGCGGAAGGGGCCGGGGCGCTCGTGCAGGGGCGGGGCCACGGGGAAGCGCTTGCCCAGGCTCAGTACCCCCTCCAGGGCCTCCTGGGCGGTGCGGGAGCGGGGGTCGTAGCGGGTGGGCACCAGGAGGCGGATGAAGTTGGCCGCCCCCACCGCGGTGGCGTAGAGCTCGGACACCTCCATCACCCCCTCGAGCCCCTGCAGGCCCTTGGCCGTGGTCTCCACGGGGACGATGAACCCCTCCCCCGCCAGGCCGGCCAGGAAGGAAAGGGGCCCCAGGGAGGGCGGGGAGTCCACCAGGATGAAGTCGTAGGCCTCCCGCACCGCCTGGAGCTTGCGCCTCAGGAGGAGCTCCCCCGCGGGGACGGACTTCAGCTTCACGTCCAGGACCGCCAGGCGGAGGCTGCTGGGGATCACGTGCATCCCGTAGGCCTCCTTGGGCTCGGGCAGGACCCCGCCCGTCAGGGTGAGGAGGGTGTCCTTCTCCTCCACGGGCCCCAGGCCCAGCCACTGGGTGAGGTTGGCCTGGGGGTCCACGTCCACCAGGAGGACCCGGTGGCCCCTCGAGGCCAGCTCAAACCCCAGGTCCCGGGCCAGGGTGGTCTTCCCCACCCCCCCCGCGTGGTTGAAGAGGGTGAGGACCCGGCCCTGGCCGCTCCCCTCCTCCACCTCCTCCACCACGTACCAGTAGCGGCCCAGCTTGCGGGCGGGGATCTCCCGCTCCTCGGCCATCTTGCGGGCAGTGGAGCCGGGAATCCCCCGCTGCTCGGCCCAGAGGCTCAGGGGCACCAGCCTTTCCTTCATGGGGGCATCCTAGCCGGGTTTCCGATTTTGTGTCAAGCGCTCGGATGGTGCGGAATCGTCAAGAAACCCCCCTTGCCTTAGGCCCCCGCGCCCCGGGGAGCCCGGCGGATGCCCAGGGAGAGCAGCCCGGCCATGACCGCCAGCGCCCCCGCCAGGAAGAAGGCCAGGGTGTACGCGCCAAACGCGTCCCGCACGCTCCCCCCGGCCCAGGAGGCGAAGGCCGCCCCCAGCTGGTGGGCCGCGAAGACCCAGCCGTAGACCGTACCCACGTTCCGCCGCCCGAAGTGGTCGGCCGCCAGGGCCACGGTGGGGGGAACGGTGGCGATGTAGTCCAGGCCGAAAAGGATGGCGAAGGGAACCATGGTCTCGGGGGTCACCGCGTAGGGCAGGAAGAGGAGGGAAACGCCGCGAAAGGCGTAGTAGAGGCTGAGGAGCTTGCGGGGGTCAAAGCGGTCGGTGAGCCAGCCCGAGGCCAGCGTGCCCAGAAAGTTCATCGCCCCCAGCAGGGCCAGCATCCTCGAGGCCACCCCCTGGGGGATACCGCAGTCCACGGCGTAGGGGATGAAGTGGACGCCGATGAGGCCGTTGGAGGTGGCCCCGCAGATGAAGAAGGTGCCCGCCAAGAGCCAGAAGGTGGGGGAGCGCACCGCCCGGCCCATGACCCCGGCCTCGGCGGTGACCTTAAGGGGCGGGCTACCCGGCGGAGCCCCCAAAGGCCGCTCCCCCACCTCGGCCGGGCTGTCCCTCATGAGCCAGAGGATGGGCACCGCCACTACCAAGACCACCCCGGCCATGATCCAGCTGGCCTCCCGCCACCCCAGGCCCGTGGCCCAGGCCACCAGGGCCGGGATGAAGACGAGCTGCCCCGCCGAGGTGGCCGCCCCGAAGAGCCCCGTGACCAGCCCCCGCCGCCGGATGAACCAGCGGTTGGCCACCGTGGCGCCCAGCACGCTCCCCACGATGCCCGTGCCCACCCCGCTCACCACACCCCAAGCGAGGTGGAGCTGCCAGACCTGGGCCATGAGGGCGCTGCCCGCCATGCTCAGCCCCATCAGGAGGAGGCCGGCGAAGGCCACGCGGCGCGGGCCGTAGCGGTCCATAAGGTGGCCGCTGAAAGGCCCCCCCAACCCGAAGAGCACCAGCCCGATGGAGACGGCCAGCGAGAGGGTGGTCCTGCTCCAGCCCAGCTCCTGCTCCACGGGCACCAGCAGGGCCCCCGGCACCGAGCGGACCCCGGCGGCCACCAAGGTGGCCAGCACCGCCACCGCCACCACGACCCAACCGTAGAAAAGGCGCCCCCTCACCCAAGCCCCTCCGTAAATGGCCCACTTTACCACGCTTTCCCGAAAGGGAAGCCTCCTCTCCTTCCCACAGGGGGCTGGCCTCCTCCTTTCGCGGGGCTACACTTTTCCCCAGACCCCAGGCCCATCATAGGGGGGTGTACAAGGCCCACTTCTACCCCATGCGCCTGGCCCTCCTCACGGTGGGACGGAACTTCATGCCCATGGCCTGGTGGACCCCGGTCTCCAAGGACCCCTTCCGCTTCCTCCTGGCGGTGGACCGCAAGAACCACACCCTAACCCTCCTCCGGGAGCTCGAGGAGGGGGCCCTCTGCTTCCTCCCCTGGGAGGAGCGGGCCTGGGTGGTGCGGGCGGGCTACCTCACGGGCCGGAAGGCCGACAAGGCGGAACGGCTGGCGGTGGCCTTGCGCCCGGCGAGGGTTTTGCAAAGGACCCTGGTGCCGGAAAAGGCCCTGGCGGTCTACGAGCTGAGGACGGTGGAGTGGCCCACGGACGGGGACCACGCCCTCTTCCTCGGGGAGGTGGTCCTGGAGGCCCACACCTACCCCGGCGGGCTTGCGGGAAGCCTCCACCACCGGGGGGTCTTTCTGGACACGGGGGCCACCCTCCTCTCGGGCTTCGCCCCCGGGGGCCCCATGCGCCTTCTGGAGGAAGCCCTGGGCCTCTCGTTCCCCGTGGAACCCCTCCCCGAGGGGTTTCCCCTCATGGCCGTCCACCTGGAGGGACCCTCCTCCGCCCCGTGGGGCGGGAGGCGGAACGGGCGGAGGCCCTGCCCTTCCCCGATGGGGCCTTCTCCGGCGTGGCCTTCGGCCCCACCTGGAACGAGCTGGAAGACCCCGAGGCCGCGGCCCGGGAGGCCTTCCGGGTGCTGAGGAGGGGCGGGCGGCTCTTCGCCCTGCTCCTCCTGGGGGAGGGGAGAGGGGGGATGCTCTACCGGCCGAGCCTCGAGGGGTTCCTGGGGCTCCTCCGGGGCGCGGGCTTCCGGGCCTTCGGCAAGCGGGTGGGGCGGATCGGGCTGGTGCGGGGGGAGGTGGTTTAGCGCCCCACCGGAGCCCTCGCCCGAGCGGGGGGCTGGGAAGCACGGGTCCTCCCCAGCCCGCCCCAGGTTGGGGGCCAAACCTATTGACAAAAAGTGGTACCTAGTCTTACTTTATGGGAGACCACAAGGGGGTCAACCATGAAAAGGGTCGGGCTTGCGGTTTGGCTTTGGGCGCTCGGGCTTTTGGGTGGGGCTTGGGCCGCTCCCACGTACACCCTGCGCTTCAACCACGTGCTGGGCCCCAACCACCCCTACCACGCGGGGTTCCAGGCCTGGGCGGAACGGGTGGCCCAGCGCACGGGCGGGGACCTGCAGATCCTGGTCTTCCACAGCGCCCAGCTCGGGGTGGAGGAGGACATCCTGGAGCAGCTCCGCCAGGGGGTTCCCGTGGGGCAGAACACCGACGGGGCCCGGCTGGGCAACTACGTAAGGGAGCTCGGCGTGTTCAACGGGCCCTACTTCGTGGACAGCTACGCCGCGGTGGAACGGCTCGCCGCCCTGCCCGTGGTCCAGGGGTGGGTGGAGCGCTTGGCCCAGCAGTACGGGATCCGGGTGCTCTGCTTCAACTGGGTCCAGGGCTACCGCCACTTCATGACCAACCGCCCCGTGCGGCGGCCTGAGGACCTGAGGGGGCTTAGGATCCGCACGCCCCCGGCGCCTGTATGGCAGGAATCCGTGCGGGCCCTGGGGGCCACCCCCGTGGCCCTGCCCTTTGGGGAGATCTACTCCGCCCTGCAACAGCGGGCCATCGACGGGGCCGAGCTGGTCTACGCCAACATCCCCGACATGAGCCTCTGGGAGGTCCTGCGCTACGTGAACGAGACCAAGCACTTCCTCCTCATCAACTTCCAGGTGGTGGGGGAGGCCTGGTACCGCCGCCTTCCCGCCAACTACCGCCAGATCCTCCGGGAGGAGTGCGTGCGGGCCGGACGGGAGACCTCCCAGCGGATCGCCGCCGAGGAGGAGAGGATCAAGGGCCTTATCCAGCAACGGGGGATGACCATCGTGAGCGACGTGGACCTGGCCGCCTTCCGGCGGGCGGCGGAGGCTGCGTACGAGCGGCTTGGCCTCAAGACCATCCGCGACGCCCTCTACCAGGCCCTGAGGCGCTAAACCCTGGGGCCCCCAGGGTGGGGGGCCCCGCTTTCTCCTGCCATGCCCATGCCTTCCCGGATCCAACGGCTTGAAGAGGCCCTGGCCATGGTCTGCCTCCTGGCCTCCACCCTGGTGGTCTTCGCCGGGGGGGTGGCCCGCTTCCTGGGGCATCCTTTGGACTGGTCCATAGACCTCGCCACCTTCTTCTTCGCTTGGGCGGTCTTCCTGGGAGCAGACCTGGCCCTCAAGGAGGGGCGGCACGTGGCGGTGGACACCTTCCTGGCCTTCCTTCCCCCAAAGGTGCGCTGGGGGGTGCGCCTCCTCACCTGGAGCCTGGTGGCCCTCTTCCTCCTCCTCCTGGCCTACTACGGCTTCCAGATGGCCTACCTCACCCGCTTCCGCAGCTTCCAGGGCATCCCCGGGTTCAGCTACACCTGGGTGACCCTGAGCGTGGCCCTAGGAAGCCTCCTGATGCTCCTCACCGCTCTTGGGAAGCTAAGGGAACTCCTCCGGAGGGGGCCATGGTCCTGAGCTTCCTGGTCTTTCTGGCCCTCCTCCTCCTGGGGATGCCCGTGGTCTTCGCCATCGGCATCGGGGGCCTCCTCTTCTTCCTGAGCCAGCCCGGGCTCCAGCTCACCATGCCCGTGCAGCTGGCCCTTTCGGAAACGCAAAACTTCTCCCTCCTGGCCATCCCCACCTTCATCCTGGCCAGCAACCTGATGAACGAGCTGGGGATCACCCGGCGGCTTCTGGCCTTTGCCCACACCCTCACCGGCTTCCTCCAGGGGGGGCTGGCCCAGGTGAGCGTGCTCCTGGGCTTCCTCATGGGCGGGGTCTCGGGGTCGGCCATCGCCGACGCCACCATGCAGGCCCGCCTCCTGGGGCCGGAGATGGTGCGCAAGGGGTACCCCGCGGGCTTTGTGGCCGCCCTCCAGGGGTTCTCCGGCCTCCTGGCCGTGGCCATCCCCCCCAGCATCGGCCTCATCCTCTACGGGAGCATCGGCCAGGTGTCCATCGGGCAGCTCTTCGCCGGGGGGATCGGGGTGGGGGTGCTCCTGGCCGCGGCCTACATGGCCACGGTGGCCCTTTTGAGCCGGAGGCGGGGCTACGCCCCGGAAAGGCCCAGGCCTCCGGGGGCCCTCGAGCTCTGGCGGGCCTTCCGGGAGAGCTTCCTGGCCGTTCTCTTTCCCTTCCTCCTCCTCCTAAGCCTCCGCTTCGGGGTCTTCGTCCCCTCGGAGGTGGGGGCGGCGGCGGTGGTCTACGCCCTCCTGGTGGGCCTGGTCTACCGCGAGCTTTCCTGGGAAAGGCTCGTGCGGGCCCTCGCCCATTCCGTGCGGGATGTGGGCATGGTGGCCCTCCTCATCGCCATGGCCGCGGTCTTGGGCTACGGGATGAAGTGGGAGATGGTGCCCCAAAAGGTTTCCGCCTTCTTCCTCGAGGCCATCCAAAACCCGCAGGTGGGCCTGGCCCTCATCCTGCTGGCCCTCCTTCTTCTGGGCACCATCCTGGACTCCACGGTGATGATCATCCTCCTCACCCCCATCCTGGTGCCCGCGGCCAGGGCCTTAGGGCTGGACCTGGTCCACTTCGGGGTCCTCATGGTCCTCACCTGTGCGGTGGGGCTCCTTACGCCCCCGGTGGGCCTTTCCATGTACTCCGTCTGCTCCGTCATGGGGTGCGGCATCGGGGCGTACGTGCGGGAGGGGTGGCCCTTCCTCCTGGCCACCCTTCTGGTGCTGGTCTTGGCCTTTCTCTTCCCGGGGATCGTGCTCTTCCTGCCCCGGCTTCTCTTCTAGGGGGGTTGGATGCGGCTTAAGGGCAAACACGCGCTGGTCATCGCGGCGGGACAGGGCATCGGCCGGGCCATCGCCGAGGCCTTCCAGCGGGAAGGGGCCCAGGTCCTGGGGGCCACCCTCCATCCGGAAAAGCTTCAGGGGGTGGTGCCCGCGGTGCGGTTGGACGCCCGGGACAAGGAGGCCCTCTTCCGGGTCATCGGCGGCCTGGAGCGGCTGGACATCCTGGTGAACGCCCAGGGGGTGGTCCACACGGGGGACCTCCTGGAGGCCACGGACGCGGACTGGGAGGAGGCCTTTCTCCTCAACGCCAAGAGCGTTTTCTGGGCCATGCAGGCCGCCCTGCCCAAGATGCTGGCCCAGGGTGGGGGGCGGATCATCAACATCGCCTCGGTGGCCTCGAGCCTCAAGGGGGTGCCCCGGCGCTTCGTCTACGCGGCCACCAAGGGGGCCATCCTGGCCATGACCCGCTCCGTGGCCCTGGACTTCGCGGACCGGGGCATCCGGGTGAACGCCATCTGCCCGGGCACCGTGGACACCCCGTCCCTGCGGGCGCGGGCCGGGGGGGAGGAGGGCCTAAAGGCCTTCGCCCAGCGCCAGCCCATCGGCCGCCTGGGCCGGCCCGAGGAGATCGCGGAGCTCGCGGTCTACCTGGCCTCGGACGCGGGGGATTTCGCCACGGGGAGCTTCTTCGTGGTGGACGGGGGGATGACCCTATGAGGCTTAGGCCTGAGGCCCTCCGGGGCTTCGCCGAGGAGGTTCTTAAGCGGGCGGGGGCCGATGGGCCTTCCGCGGAGGCCGTGGCCTGGGCCCTCCTTGAGGCCGACCTCCGGGGGGTGGGGAGCCACGGCCTCCTCCGGCTTCCCGTGTACGTTCGCCGCCTGGAAGCGGGCCTCGTGAACCCCTCTCCCCGCCTCGCCCCCGAGGTCCGGGGGCCTGTGGCCCTCCTGGACGGGGCCCACGGCTTTGGTCCCCGGGTGGCCCTGGAGGCGGCCCGCCTGGCCGCTCGGCTCGCCCAGGCCCACGGGGTGGGGGCGGTGGCCGTCCGCCGGAGCACCCACTTCGGCATGGCGGGGCTTTACGCGGAAACGCTCGCCCAGGAGGGCCTTGTGGCCCTGGTGACCACCAACGCCGAGCCCGACGTGGTGCCCTACGGGGGCCGGGAAAAGGCCCTAGGCACCAACCCCATCGCCTTCGCCGCCCCGGCTCCCCAGGGGGTGGTGGTGGGGGACCTGGCCACCTCGCAGGCGGCTATGGGCAAGGTCTTCCTGGCCCGGAAGCGGGGGGAGAGGATCCCCCCGGACTGGGGGGTAGACCGGGAGGGGCGGCCCACGGAGGACCCCCACGCGGTCCACGCCCTCCTCCCCCTCGGGGGCCCCAAGGGCTACGCCCTCGCTCTCCTGGTGGAGGTCCTCTCCGGGGTGCTTGCGGGGGCCGGGGTCACCCACGGGATCGGGCGGATGTACGACGAGTGGGACCGGCCGCAGGACGTGGGCCACTTCTTCCTGGCCCTGGACCCGGAGGCCTTCCTGGGCCGGGAGGCCTTTCTGGAGCGCATGGGGCGCCTGTGGGCGGAGCTCAAGGCCACCCCACCCGCCCCCGGGTTCCCCGAGGTTCTCCTCCCGGGGGAGCTGGAGGCCCGGCGGCGGGCCCAGGCCCTGAGGGAGGGCCTGGAGCTTCCCGAAGAGGTGGTGGCCGAGCTCAAGGCCCTGGGGGCCCGCTACGGGGTGGCGTGGAGGGGCGATGCCTGAGGTGGTGACCGCGGGGGAAGCGCTGGTGGCCCTGGTGCCCTTGGAGCGGGGGCGCCTGAGGGTGGGGAAGCTTCTGGAGGTCCAGGTGGGCGGGGCGGAGCTCAACCTGGCCGTGGCCCTGGCCCGGCTGGGGGTGGGCGTGGGCTACGTCACCTGGTTGGGGACGGACGAACTCTCCGAGCTCATCCTGGAGCGGCTTAGGGCCGAGGGGGTGGACACCCGGGCGGTGCGCCGGGTGGAGGGGTTCACGGGGGTCTACCTGAGGCGGATCCTCCCCTTGGGGCAGGGCCGGGTCTTCTACTACCGGCAGGGCTCCGCGGCGAGCCGCATGGGGCCGGGGGCCTTTGACCCCGCCTACCTGGAGGGGGCCCGCTTCTTCCACCTGAGCGGGATCACCCCCGCCCTCTCGGAAAGCTGCCGGGCCTTCAGCCTCTGGGCCCTGGCCGAGGCCAAGGCCCGGGGGGTTAGGGTGAGCCTGGACCTGAACCACCGCCGCCACCTCTGGGAGGGGAGGGCGGCCCGGGCCTGGCTGGAGGAGGCCCTGCCTTCCCTGGACCTCCTCCTCCTGAGCGAGGAGGACGCGGAGGGGCTTTTCGGGGAGGAGGGGGCGGTCTGGAACCTTCCCGTCCCCGAGATCGTCCTCAAACGGGGGGCCAAAGGGGCCTCGGCCCGGGTGGGGGAGAGGCGCCTCGAGGCCCCCGCCTTTCCCGTAGAGGCCGTGGACCCCGTGGGGGCAGGGGACGCCTTCAGCGCGGGGTACCTGGCGGGCCACCTCTGGGGACTTTCCCCGGAGGAACGCCTTAGGCTGGCCAACGCCCTAGGGGCCTTCGTGGCCGCAAGCCGGGGGGACCATGAGGAGGCCCCCAGGAAGGAGGAGGTCCTGGCCTTCCTACGGGGTGAGGGAGGCTGGCACCGGTAGAGGAGGTGGATGGGCATGGAGCGAAAGGCGCTGGTAACGGGCGGAAGCCGGGGCATCGGCCGGGCCATCGCCGAGGCTCTGCTCCGGCAGGGGGTGGGGGTGGCCATCGCCAGCCGCCACCCTGGAGAGGCGGCGGAGGCCTTAAAGAGGGAGGGCCTGCCGGCCCTAGCCCTCCCCGTGGATCTGGAAAAGGACCCGCCGGAGGCCCTGGTGGCGGAGGCGGCGGAGGCCCTAGGGGGGCTCCACATCCTGGTGCACGCGGCCGCGGTCAACGTGCGCAAACCGGCCCTGGAGCTCAGCTATGAGGAGTGGCGCCGGGTGCTCTACCTCCACCTGGACGTGGCCTTCCTCCTGGCCAAGGCGGCCTTCCCCCACATGGCCCAGGCGGGCTTTGGCCGGGTGATCTTCCTGGGCTCGGTCACCACCTTCACCGCGGGGGGACCGGTGCCCATCCCCGCCTACACCACGGCCAAGACCGCCCTTCTCGGCCTCACCCGCGCCTTGGCCAAGGAGTGGGCCCCCCATGGGATCCGGGTCAACCTCCTCTGCCCGGGGTACGTGGAGACGGAGTTCACCCTGCCCGTTCGGCAAAACCCCGCCCTCTATGGGCCCATCACCGCCCGCATCCCCTTAGGCCGCTGGGCCAAGCCCGAGGAGATCGCCCAGGTGGCGGCCTTCCTGGCAGGCGAGGGGGCGGAGTACCTCACGGGGCAGGCGGTGGTGGTGGACGGGGGGTTTTTGGCCTACTGAGCCCCTGGACGCACCCGGGCCCGCCTCGGCCCCCCGATGCGTGTACCGTGGCCTTGGTCATGAAGGTCTCCAAGTCCCGCTTCAAGGCCCACGCCTTGGAGTACAAGCCCGGAGGGAGGCCCGCTACATCCCGGCCATCGCCTCCCAGGAGATGGCGGTCCCGGCCCGGAAGGGACAGCTCGCCTTCACCCTGGAGCCCCGGCGCTGGCCGGAGGAGGCCTTGCGGGTGTGGGGGATCCGGGTGGTGCCCCTGGAGGGGGGTGGCCCTCGAGGCCGCCTACCTGGACCTCCCCCACCCCGACCCGGCCGACCGGTTCATCCTGGCCACCGCCCTGAGGCTTGGCACCCCAGGGCAAAGACGCTTTGGGGTGGCTTTGCCCCCTAGTCCTACTAAGTGGTAACATGGGGAGCGTGAAGGGGGAACCGCGGGGCACCCAGACCCTAGCCCGAGGGCTGGCCCTCCTGGAGAAGGTGGGGGAGGGGGTGCACACCCTGGAGGGGCTGGCCCGGGCCCTGGGGGTTCCCAAAAGCACCGCCCACCGCCTGGCCCGGGCCCTGGTCCAGGCGGGCTACCTCCGCCACCAGCCCCGGCGGGGTTACGCCCTGGGCCCCAAGCTCATCCGCCTGGGATTCCAGGCCCACGCCCAGCAGGAGCTGCTCCTTCTCGCCCGCCCCCACCTGGAGTGGCTCCGGGATCGCACGGGGGAGACGGTGCACCTGGGGGTCTTGGAGGGGGGAGAGGTGGTCTACGTGGACAAGCTCCCGGGAAGGCGGGAGCTCCAGCTGGCCTCCCGGGTGGGCTCCCGCTTCCCCGCCCAGTCCACCGCCTTAGGCAAGGCCCTCCTGGCCCACCTGCCCGAGGAGGTCTGGGCCCGGCACTTCGTGCCCGGCCTCAGGCGCACCCCCAGGACCATCGGGGACCTCGAGGCCTTCCGGGAGGAACTCCGCTGCACCCGGGCCCGGGGGTACGCCCTGGACCTGGAGGAGAACGAGGTGGGCGTGCGGTGCGTCGCCGCCCCCATCCGGGACGGGCAGGGGCAGGTGGTGGCCGCGGTGAGCGTGTCCACCGCGGCGGTGTACCTGGACGAGGCCCGCATCCAGGAGGTGGCCCCCCTGGTCCAGGAGGCGGCCCGGAGGATCAGCGCTGAGCTTGGGGCCTGAGCTTCCCCAGCCCCCTAAGCTTGGTCCGGACCTCCTCCAGGCTCCCTTCCAAGAGCCAGCTTCCCCCGCAGGCCAGAACGTTTTCCAGGGCCAGGTAGGCCTCGAGGGTTTCCGGGCCGATGCCCCCGGTGGGGACGAAGCGCACCCCCGGGAAAACAGGGGCGTAGGCCTTAAGGGTGCGCACCCCGCCCATGGCCTCCGCGGGGAAGAACTTGAGGAGGCGGAGGCCCAGGGCCAGGGCTTCCTGGACCTCGGTGGGGGTGGCCACCCCCGGGAGGTAGGGGAGGCCCTGGGCCTCCGCCCAGCGGGCCAGGCCCGGGCTGAGCCCGGGGGACACCAGGAAGGAGGCCCCGGCCGCCAGGGCCTCTTCCGCCTGCGCTTCGTTCAGCACCGTCCCCGCCCCCACCTCCAGGCCCAGGGCCCGGAGGCGGCGGATGGCCTCCAGGGCCAGGGGGGTGCGGAGGGTCACCTCCATCCAGGAGAACCCCGCCTCTAAGAGGGCCTCCCCCAGCCCCTCGAGGCCCTCCAGGGTCCTCGGGGTTAGGATGGGTAGAACCTTGGCGGCCGCCAGAGCCGCCTCCAGCGCGGGGGCCATCGCCCAAGATTATACTTCGGAGGCCCCTATCCCCTCTCCAGGTAAACTGTTTCCCAGCATGGCCACCCAGGGCAAAAAACCCCGCCTCCCCCGGGACCTCCTCCCCCAGCCCAAGCACTTCGACGAGGCCAACGTGGCCCGCCTGGGGCTTATCTCCATCCAGGAGAGGATCCCCGAGGGGTACGCCTCCTGGGAGGAGGAGTTTGAGTTCCTGGGCAAGCCCGTGAAGCTGGCCTGCTACGCCAGCGAGAAGGTGGGGGGCGTGCCCCACGGCCTAGACAATGAGGTCTCCCTGGCCCTCCTGGCCCTCTACTTCAACGCCGGGGCCCCGGAGGACGGCACCTTCACCACCACCCCCTACCAGATCCTGAAGCTCATGGGCCTGGACACCTCCGGCTACTACTACCAGGCCCTCAAGGAGAGCCTTATGCGCCTCACCACCGCCACCTACGTCCTCTCCGAGGCCTGGCGCTCCGGGGGAAGGTGGCAGAGCGTCACCTTCCGCTACATCGAAAAGCTGGAGTACACCAGCTCCCCCGAGGGCCGGCTGGACCGGGCCAGCGTCCTCCGGGTCACCCTGGCCAAGGAGATCGTCCGCTCCCTGAAGCAAAACTACGTGAAGCCCATCGACATCGAGTTCATGGCCAGCCTGCGCAGGCCCCTAAGCCGGGCCCTTTACCGCCTCCTGGACGCCCAGCGCTTCTCCCCGGAGAACCCCACCCCCCTTGCCCGTTTTGAGGTGAACCTGATGGAGTGGGCCGCGGCCTGCAAGATCGTCCACAAGCGCCCGGACAAGGTGCGCCGCACCCTGGCCCCGGCCCACGAGGAGCTCATCGCCCGCCGCTATCTCCAGTCCGTGGAGTACGTGGGCCGGGGGCAGAACCAGACCATCGTCTACGTCTTCGGGGAGGAGGCCGGGGGGGTGCCGGACATGGAGGCGGTGGAACTCCTCATGGCCGAGGGGCTCTCCTTCACCTCCGCCTACTCCCTAGCCCGCCGCTTCTCTCTGGCCCACATCAAGGAGCGCCTGGAACGCTACCGGGCCATCCTGGCCTCAGGGTATAAGCCCAAGAACCTCCTGGGCTTCCTGGTAGACGTGATCCGGGACGAAAGCGGCAAGTACGCCCGGGCCCTGCCCCCCACCACCCGGCGGCGCCTCCAAGCCAAACAGGAGGAGGAAGAGGCCCGGCGCATGGAGGAGGAGGCGGAGCGGGAGTGGCAGAGCATGCCCAAGGAGGCCCAGATCCGCCGGGCCCTCCAGGTGGCCCAGCTCCTCCTGCGCGCCCGCGCCGGGGTGGGGGACCTGGAGGACCTCACCCGGCTCATGGAAAGCGGGGTCCTGGAGCCGAAGACGGTGGTGGAGGAGCTCAAGGAGGCCGCGGCCCGGGGGACTTTGGAAGACTGGATCCAAAGTTTTCGCCAGCGGCTCGGCCCATAGGGGTATCGGAAGACTTGGGGAGTTCGGGGGACCCCTAAAGGGGCCAAAAGGGGATTTTTGCGATGAAAAAGGGAATTTATCCCCTCAAGCCCCCCTATCGGAAGACTTGGGGAGTTCGGGCCCCAAGGTATCGGAAGACTTGGGGCGTTTGGGGCTTGAGGTATCGGAAGACTTGGGGAATCGCTATCGGAAGACTTGGGGAGTTGGTATCGGAAGACTTGGGGAGTTTGGACCCCGGACTATCGGAAGACTTGGGGAGTTGGTATCGGAAGACTTGGGGAGTTCTATCGGAAGACTTGGGGCGTTTTGGGGAGCGGCTTGCGTCCTGCACGGCGAAAAGCCGGGGCCGGGGGGCCTCCTTGTTGTTTATCAACAATATGTTTTAAGGGGTTTAAAGCTTTTAAAAGAAATCAACAACAGAGCCGATAAATCTGGACTTTTAACATTAAACAGGGCTTTCCCGGCTTTCATATGGCGCGAAGGCTCACACCCCAGGAAGCAGAAGCCCCAGTACGGCTCCTGCCAGCAGGACCGGAAGGATACCCTTTCCCCGGTAAATCAAGAAAGCGGACAGCCCCACGAGGAGAAGGCTCCCCAAGCTGTCCAACCCCATCTGGATGAGGGTCAGGAGGACGCTAAACGAAAGGCCCATGCCTATGGGGACCAAGGCCCTGCGCAAGGCCCGGCTCCAGCGGGCGCGCGCCATCCACTCCCGGACATGGACCAGGAGGGCAGCCCCTGTGGCTCCAGGCAGGAACATTCCCAGCAGGGCGGCCAAAGTCCCCCCTAAGCCGCCTGCCTTCAGGCCGTAGAACACCACCGCCAGCATGTTGGGTCCGGGCACGAACTGGCCGAGGGCGAAGCCGTCGGCGAACTCCCGGGGCGTGACCCACCCCCGGGCGGTGAGGACGCGGGCCATCTCGGGCAGGTTGGCCATCCCGCCCCCAAAGCTGATGAGGCCTAGGCGAAAAAAGGTCAGGAAGATCTCCAGCTCTTCTCTCATCGGCTTTCCCTCCAGTAGAAGGCCACCCCCACGGGGACCGCCGAAAGGAGCACCATGGGAAGGGGCCAATGGAAGAGGCCGTAGGTTACGAACACCCAAAGGGCCAGGGCAACCGCCTTGGGGGAGTCCAGCCCGATCCGTGCCTGGTGCAACGTGGTCGCCAGGATCAACCCGATGGCTGAGGCCATGATGCCCCTCAAGGCCTCGGCGGCGGAGGATCCGGGTTGGGTTCCTAAATGGAAGTAGGCCAGGCTTAGGGCCAGCATCAGGCTCGCCCCGGGGAAGAGCACCCCTATGAGGGCCGCCACCCCGCCCGGAATCCCTCCCAGCCGTGTTCCCAGGTGGGCGGCCAGGTTGGCGAAAACCGGCCCCGGGAGGATCCGGCATAGGGCGGCGGCCTCGAGGAACTCCCTCTCGCTCAGCCAGCCCCGCCGCACCACCACGAGCTGGTAAAGGTGGGCGGTGCCCCCACCGCCGAACGCGGTGAAGCCCACGTAGAGGAAAGCGCCTAGGAGTTTTGGCCAAGGCACGCGCATACGGTAGGATGGGGGCCGCCGGGCTTCGTTGGGCAACCCCTTTGACCGGCCCTCTTCGCTTCCTTCGGGAATCCCCACACCCACCCCATTATGGGTTAAGCGTATCCTAGGAAGCGCACCTTTCTTTAAACCGATTTCCTCGATGAGAGCGGCCTTTTTTCCCTGCGCTTGTGCTCCAAAGCACCAGCGGGAAAAAAACGCAACGGGCCTTGCTCCTGGGCCAGGCGTCCCCTATAGTGTCCCCTGTTAGACCCATCTGGGAGGTGGAGAGATGCGGACGAGGCTTTGGGGGTTTCTGATCCTGTTCCTTAGCTTCTTGGCTCTGGCCCAGCAAACCCGGCCAGCTTCCGACCCCGCCGTGGTGGAAGCCGCTAAAAAGGAGGGAAGGCTCATCGTTTACTCCTCCACGGATCAGGCCAGCGCCCAGGCGCTTCTGGACGATTTCCGGCGCCTGTACCCGTTTATACAGATTGAGTACAATGACCTTGGGACCCAGGCCATCTACGATCGCTTCGTGAGCGAGACGGCCGCGGGGGCCAGGAGTGCGGACCTCCTGTGGTCCAGCGCCATGGAGCTCCAGGTAAAGTTGGCCCTGGAGGGGTACGCCCTTCCCTACGACTCCCCCGAGGCCAAGAACTGGCCGGCCAACGCCCGTCTGGAGAACCTGGCCTACGGCACCACCCTGGAGCCGGCGGTGGTGGTGTACAACCGGCGTTTCCTTAGGCCAGGGGAGGTGCCCTCCACCCGGGAGGGGTTGGTCCGCCTCCTCCAGGAGCCCCGGATGCGGGGCCGGGTGGCCACCTGGGATCCCGAGCGGAGCGCGGTGGGCTTCACCATCCTCAAGGCGGACTACGACCAGTACCCGGCGTTCCAGGACCTCGCCCGGGCCTTTGGCCGGGCCCAGGTGGCCCTCTACTCTTCCACCGGGGCGGCCTTTGAAAAGGTGATCTCCGGCGAACACTACCTGGCCTACGGTTTCTTCGGATCTTACGCCCTCCTGCGCCAACGCACCGTAAAGGACCTGGAAATCGTGTACCTTACCGACGGCACTGTGGCCATCCAGAGGGTGGCCCTCATCAGCCGGCGGGCCGCCCACCCGAACGCTGCCAAGCTTTTTCTGGACTACCTCCTCTCCCTCCGGGGGCAGAACCTCATGGCCTACACCGCCCTGATCTTCGCCCGGAGGGAAACGGTGGTGGGGGAGGCCACGCCCCAGGCCCTTTACCGGGCGGTGGGGGGCAAGGATAAGGTCTACGCCATCCCCGTGTCCCGGGAGATCCTGAAGAACCTGGACCCGGCGGAGCGGATGCGCTTCCTAACCTTCTGGCGCCAGGCGGTGCGGGGGCAGTAAGGGGGGAAGGGTGGCCCCATCGGGTAGGCTTTCCCGGCTCCTCGAGGCCTGGCCGGCGGCCCTGATGGCGGCCCTGGTGGGGGCCATGGTCCTGGCCCCCATCGGGATCCTGCTCTACCAGAGCCTCCTCACCGCTCCCTTCTTCGCCCCCCTCAAGCGGTTTGCCCTGGAGGCCTACCGCTACATCCTCCACGATCCCTACTTCTTTGAGGCTCTGAAGAACTCCTTTCTCATCGGCTTGGGGATGGTCTTGGTGGCCGTGCCCCTGGGCAGCCTCTTCGCCTTCTTGGTGACCAAGACGGACCTCCCCTTGGCCCGCCTCTTCGAACTCCTCCTTCTCGCTCCCATCTTCATCTCGGCCATCATCCTAGGCATCGGCTTCATCGTGGCCTTCGGCCCCTCGGGCCTGGTGTCGGGGTGGGTGGAGGGGTTCCTGGGGCGGGTGCCCTGGACCATTTACACCCTACCTGCTATCGCGGTGATCGCTGGGCTCACCCACGTGCCCTACGTCTACCTTTACGTGGCCAGCACCATCCAGAACGTGGACGCCTCTTTGGAGGAGGCGGCCCGGGTGGCAGGGGCCAGGCCCTACCAGGTGGCCCTTTCTGTAACCCTGCCCCTGGTGCGCCCGGCCTTGGTCTACAGCGGGGCGCTCATGCTCCTTTTGGGGTTTGAGCTCTTTGGTCTTCCCTTGGTGCTGGGCGACGCCAAGGGGATCATGGTCATCACCACCTACCTCTACCGCCTCACGGCCATCACCGGAACCTCCGCCTACCACCTCATGGGGGCGGTGAGCGTGGCCATCGTCCTCATCGCCTTTACCCTGGTGCTCCTGCAGCGCTACCTGGTGGGCCGGCTGGAGGGACGGTACGTGGCCATCGGGGCCCGGGGGTACCGTACGGAAAGGCTCCCCCTGGGGCGGTTGCGCTACGTGTGGGCCCTGGTCCTGGCCCTCTACCTCCTGGTGGCCGTGGTCCTCCCGGTGCTGGGGGTGGTTTTCCGCAGCCTGGTGACCAGCTGGGGGCCGGGGGTGGACCTGAGGGAGGTCTTTACCCTAGGCCACTACGTGGAGGTCTTCAAGCTGCCCAACCTGAGCCGGGCGGTGACCAACACCCTGGTCGTGGCCGCCTTGGGGGGCATGGCCGCCCTGGCCTTTTACCTGCTCGTGGCCCTGGGCATCCAGCGGGGACGGGGTTGGGGCCGGGTGCTGGACTACCTGGCCGGGCTGCCCCGGGCGGTGCCGGGGCTGGTCATGGGGCTGGCCTTCCTCTGGATCTTCCTTTTCTTCAAGCCCCTGGCCCCCCTCCGCACCACCCTGTTGGGCCTTATCCTGGCCTACACCGTGGTCTGGATGCCCTACGGGGTCCGGCTCCTCACCGCGGCCCTCCTGCAGGTGGGGCGGGAGGTGGAGGAGGCGGCCCGCATCGCTGGGGCTTCCCCCGTCCGGGCCTTCCTGAACGGCACCCTGCCCCTCCTGAAGGGGGGGATCCTCACCGCCTGGTTCCTCCTCTTCATCCAGTTCGTGCGGGAGTACTCCACGGGGGTCTACCTGCTCACCGCTGGGACCGAGGTGCTGGGGGCCCAGATCGTGGCCCTGTGGGGCACGGGGGCGGTGGACGTGATCGCGGCCTTGGCCACCCTGCAGGTCCTCATCGTGAGCGCGGTCTTCCTGCTGGCCAACCGGCTTGGGGTGCGGCCCCAGGGGTTGTGAGGTGAAGATGTTTGGAAGAGCATTTTCACGGCGCGGGGAAGGGGCATCCATGGGAACTGGGGGCGTGCGGGACCCGGGAGGGGCTTCCCTAAGGGTGGAGGCCCTGGAGGTGCGCCTGGGGGAGAACCCGGTCCTGCGGGGGGTGGACTTGGCCGTGGCCCCAGGAGAGATCGTGGCCCTTTTGGGGCCTTCCGGATCGGGCAAGACCACCCTCCTGCGGTCGGTGGCGGGTCTGGTCCAGCCCACGGGGGGGCGGATCCTTTTGGGCGAGGAGGTGTTCTTCGATGGGGGGCGCGGGTTCTTCCTGCCTCCGGAGCGGCGCAACCTGGGCCTGGTCTTCCAGTCTTACGCCCTCTGGCCCCACCGCACGGTGTTTGAGAACGTGGCCTACGGCCTGAGGCTCCGCCGGGTTCCCGAAAGGGAGGTCCGGGAGCGGGTGCTGGCCCTCTTGGACCGCCTGGGGCTCACCGGTTTGGAAGGCCGGTACCCCGGGGCCCTGTCCGGCGGGCAGCAGCAGCGGGTCTCCCTGGCCCGGGCCCTGGCGTACGATCCCAAACTTCTCCTCCTGGACGAGCCCCTTTCCAACTTAGACGCTAAGCTTCGTGACCAGGCCCGGGTCTGGCTCAGGGAAACCCTGAAAGCCACAGGGAAGGCCGCCCTTTTCGTCACCCACGACCAGGGCGAGGCCATGGCCATCGCCGACCGGATCGCCCTCCTCAACGAGGGGCGCATCGAGCAGGTGGGGACCCCGGAGGAGCTTTACCGCAACCCCAGGACCCTTTTCGTGGCCGATTTCCTGGGTAACCCCAACGTGGTGGACGCCTTGGTGCTGGGCCTGGAAGGGGAGATGGCCCGGCTGGAGCTGGCCGGGTTTGTCCTCCGAGCCCGGGCCATGGGGCCTGTGGTGCCCGGCAGGTTGGCCAAGCTGGTCCTGCGCCCGGAGGCCCTGCACCCCGCCCTTCCGGGGGAGGTCAACCTGCTGGAGGGGGAGCTGGCCCACAGCCTCTACCTGGGAAGCCACTACGAGCACTGGGTCCGGGTGGGGGAGGCCTCCCTCCGCTTCCTGAGCCCGAGGCCGGTGGGGGAGGCCCGCCCCCGCCTGGCCTTTGATCCGGGAGAGGCCTTGGTCTACCCTCCTTGAGGCCGGGATAATGCGGGCATGGCCCGCGCCCTTCTGGTTCCCCTGGGGGGCTTGATCCTGGTCCTTTGGGCCTTTTGGGGCTGGGAGGCCAACCACCACCTGGGAGGCCTCCTCTTAAGGGAGGCAGGGGCCCTTTTGGAAGCCGCCGCTCGCCTGGAGGAGCCTAGGGCCCTGGAGGGGCTGGGGGTGCGCTGGACCGCCCGGCCTAAGGACCCCGTGCCCCTCCTGGGGGAGGTGGGGGCGCAGGCGGTTCTGAGCCCCAAGGGCCTCGAGGTCTGGGCGGCCTGGCCCATGCCCCCGGGAGCCCTGGAGCTGGAGCGGACCTACCCCCTTTACCGGCCGAGCCTCCTCTTTCCCCTCCTCCTGGCCCTTGGGGCCGGCCTTTGGGCCGGGGCTAGGGTTTCGGGAGAGATCCGCCGCCGCCTGGGCCTCTCCCCCCTGGAGGCGGCCTCTCGGCTTGGGGCCCTGGAGGCCGCCCTCCAGGCCCTGGAGGAGGGGGTGGCGGTGGTGGAGGAAGGGGCGGTGGTCCTCCTCAACCCCAAGGGCCTGGCCCTCCTGGGCTTACCCCAAGGAGCCCTCACCCCGCTTTCCCTGGGAAGGGTATGGCCCGAGCTGGAAAGGGCCCTGCGGGCCAAGGGGGCTTGGGGGGTGGAGGAGGTGCTCCCCCTCCCCACGGGCCGGCCCGCCTGGGTGAGGGTGGTGCCCCTGGGGGCCCGCCGGGTGGTGGTCTTCCAGGAGCAGGCGGAGCTCTTCCGCCTGGCGGAGAGCCTCACCCAAAGCCGCCGCCACCTGGAACTTCTTAGGGCCCAGGCCCACGAGTTCCAGAACCTCCTCCACGCGGTGGGGGGGCTTTTGGAGCTCGGGCGCACGGAGGAGGCCCTCCGGCTGGTGCAGGGGGAGCTGGCCGCGGAGGCGGAGCTCGCCGCCCTTTTGGGGAGGGTGGAACTGCCCATCGTGGCCGCCCTCCTCTTAGGGAAGGTGCGGCGGGCCCGGGAGCGGGGAGTACTCCTGCGGCTGGAGGGGGAGCTGCCCGCCCGGTACGCCCCCTTGGGGGAGATCCTGGCCTTTGTGGTGGGCAACCTCTTGGAGAACGCCCTGGAGGCGGTTCCCAAGCCAGGGGGGGAGGTGCGGCTCCTCTTCCGCCCGCAGGAGGGGGGGATTGCGGTGGAGGTCTGGGACAACGGGCCGGGGGTTCCCCCCGGGGAAGGGGCGGTTTTCCTGCCCGGGATCAGCAGCCGGGGGGTGGGGCGGGGGTACGGCCTGGCCCTGGCCCGGGCTCAGGTGCGCTCCCTGGGGGGCGACTTGGGCTACCATAGGGAGGAAGGATGGACCGTGTTCCGGGCCCTTTTCCCGGAACCCCGGAGCGGGCCCTCATTGTAGAGGACGATCCCCGGGTGGCTTCCTTGCACCGGGCCTTTCTGGAAACGGAGGGCCTGGAGGTGGTGGGCGTGGCGGGGAGCCTGGAGGCCGCTTTGGAAGCCCTGGAGCTGGGCCCGGATCTGGTCCTTCTGGACCTCTATCTTCCGGACGGCCACGGGTTGGACCTTCTGCCGGTCCTGGGGAGTGTGTACACCGTGGTGATCACCGCGGCCAAGGACGTGCCCACGGTGGAGCGGGCCCTTCTCGGGGGGGCCATGGACTACATCGTGAAGCCCTTTGGCCGGGCCCGGCTCCGGGAGGCCCTGGCCCGTTACCGGGCCTTCCGGAGCCTGAGGGCCAAGGAAAGGGTCTCGCAAGAGGACCTGGACCGCCTCCTGGCCCGCAGGCGGATCCAGAAGGGCCTGGACCCCTACACCCTGGAGCGGGTCCTGGCCTTTCTGAAGGGGGGAGGAAGGACGGTGGAGGAGGTGGCAAGGGCCCTGGGCCTTTCCCGGGTCACCGCTTGGCGCTACCTGGAGGCCCTCCGCCTTGAGGGGAGGGTTAGGACCGAGTCGGCCTATGGGACCCCGGGGCGGCCCTCCAGGGTGTACCGCCTGGAGGAGTAGGGCGGCCCCCTAGAGCCGCCAGAGGGCCTCGAGGGGCAGGGCGTGCAGGTTGGGCCCGAAAGGGACGCTCTCCCGCCCCAGGTAGAGGACCACCCCCCGGTGGAACCGGGGCCCCAGGGCCTGGGCCAGGCCCTTGAGGCCGCGGAAGTCCTCCCCCCGCACGCTTCCCCGGGCCTTGACCTCGAGGCCCACCACCCGCCCTCCAGGGCCTTCCAGGAGGAGGTCCACCTCCTCCCCGGTGTGGCTCCGGTAGTGAAAGAGCCCCACGGGAAAGGGGGCGTACCCTGCCTGCTTGGTGATCTCCATGGCCACGAAGGCCTCCAAAACCCCCCCCAGGAGGCTCCGGTCTGTTTCCAGCCTCCCCGCATCCAGCCCCAAGGTGTGGAGGGCCAAGCCGGTGTCCGTGGGGTGGACCTTGGGGCTTTTCACCAGCCGCTTGCCCAGGTTGGCCTCCCAAGGGGGGAGGGTCCGGACCAGGAAGAGGGTTTCCAGGAGGGCGAAGTAGCGCTTGAGGGTGGTGGCCGGCAGGCCCAGGCTCCGCCCGAGCTCCGCCCAGTTGAGGAGGGCCATGGGCCGGCCCGCGAGGAGGGTGTAGAGCCGGGCGAGCTCCGGGAGCCGCTCGATCTGGCTGAGCTCCCGCACCTCCCGGGCCAGGAGGGTGGCCAGATAGTCCCGGAACCAGCGCCCACGCCCTTCGGGGGAAAGGCCCACCGCTTCTGGGTAGCCTCCCCGGAGGAGGCGGTCCAGGGGCAGGCGGCCCTCCCCCTGGATCGGGGGGAGCTCTTCCCCAAAGAGGGCGGCCAGGAAGCCCTCCTTCCTGCCCTCCATCTCCCCTTGGGAAAGGGGCCAGAGGGTGAAGAGGGCCACCCGCCCCACTAGGAACTCGGAGGCCTTGGGCAGAGCCAGGAGGTTAGCGGACCCCGTGAGGAGAAAACGGCCCGGCCGCCGCTCCCGGTCCACCAGGGCCTTCAGGGGCAAAAGGAGGCCCGGGGCCCTCTGGACCTCGTCCAGCACCACCCGGCCCCGGAGGCCGGCCAGAAACCCCTGGGGGTCCTCCAGGGCGGCGGCTAGAAGGGCGAGGTCGTCCAGGGTCAGGTAGCGGTCCAGGAGGCCCTGGGCCACCAGCCCCTGGGCTAGGGTGGACTTGCCCACCTGCCGGGCGCCCAGAAGGAGGACCACCGGGCGCTCCCTTAGGGCGGTGCGAATAGGGTCTATGAGGTGTCTGGGAAACACGCCCTTAGCGTAGCCGATAAGCAGTTGATTTTCAACCACTAAGTGGTTGATTTTCAGCCCCTGGGGTTTCTGCTTTGGGGGTGGCCCTTAAAAGCGACCTGCTGGAAAGACCTTTTATAAGGAGCCCTCCTCTTTGGGGTTCCGGCCCACCTGGTGTAGGCACAGGGCCGCTAGGAGGGAGCTGGCCGCCAGAATCCCAAGCACCGCGTCGTAGCCGCCCGTGGCCCCGTACAGAAAGCCCGCGCCCACTGGGCCCAGGCTTTGGGTGAGGGAAACCACCAGGCTGAGGCCCCCGTTGATGCGCCCGTAGCTTTGAGGGCCGTAAAGTTCGGCCACGAGCCCGGCCCTGGCCAGGGTGCTTGCGCCGTTGCTCATGCCGTAGAGCCCCACGAAGGCCCATACCCCAAACGCGCCGGGAACCAGCAGGAGGGCCAGGGAGCCCAAGGCCTGGCAGAGCGCCACCCCTAAAGCGGCCCGGTGGAGCGACCAGCGCTGGCTACCCGGCAGGAAAAGGGCCCGTCCCAAAAGCTGCACCAGTCCGACAGACCCGATGGCCACCGCTGCGAAGGCCGGGCTGTAGCCGCGCTCCAACAGTAGGGGTACCCCGTGCGCCCCCATGGCCGCGGGGGTCAGCCGGAGAAGGGTGAAGGCGGCGGCCAGCCACCAAAAAGCCGCACCTCTGAAGGCGGCCCGGGCGCTTACGCTGGCTTCGGGGGGCCGTGCGGTGGGCCCGCTTTCGCCGTCGGGCCCCTGCCCCAGATCCTCTGGGCGGCGGCGCACCAGGGCGTGCAGGGGTAGGGTGGTAAGCCCATAGATCAGGGCCAGGGCCACTAGGGCATGGCGCCAGCCCAGGTGTTCCACAAGGAACGTTTCCAGCGGTACAAAGAGCGTGCTGGCCAGCCCCGCCACCATGGTGATCACGAAAGTGGCCTGGTGGCGCCAGCGGCGGAACCACACCGCCACCGCCGCGAAGGCCACCTCGTAAAGGACCATGGCCATGGCCAGGCCCATCCCCACCCAGACCGCGTAGAAGGCCCCCAGATGCCGCACCTGGGACCAGGCAAGAAGCATCAGGCTGCCCAGGAGGGAGCCCAGGAGCAGGGGGCCTCGAGCCCCCCGGTGGTCCACCCAGTGGCCCACGGGGATCGCCATCAGCCCCGAGGCTAGGAGCCCCAGGGCGTAGGCGCTCGAGGTCTGGGCCCGGCTCCAGCCCAGCTCGGCTTCCATGGGCCTGACCAACACCCCGAAGCCGTAGTAGAGGACACCGTAGGAAACGGTGGTGGCCAGGGCCAGCGCCCAAACGATCCTCCAGCCGTAGAAGCGCTTCATGGGATGCTGGCTCTGGCGGGGTTCATCTTAGGGGCCTGGCCTTGCGTTCAGCCGCAGGGGCAACCCCGGGTCGCAGCACCCGGCTTCCTTGGCCCGGTCGGCGGCCTTGCAGGCCACTTGGGGGGGAAGGAGGTGCACCACCAGGGCTTCTCCCTGGACCTCCAGCCCCCCTACCCGGTAGCGGAGGGCGGGGTTTCCGTACTCAAAGCGGAGCTCCGCCGCCCCCTCCAGCGCCACCGAAGCCGCCACGCGGCGGTAGATGCCGAGAAACTTGCGCACCGGCATGAACACGGCCTCCTCCTCGCCCCTGGGGTCCATCAGCTGGATCACGGTTTCGCGCCAGGCGTTGGCCCGCCCCCCACAATCCATGCTGGCGTAGCGCACGTCCATGATCTCGGTGACGTGGTAGCCAGGGGGTATCCGCTGGCCTTCGCCGTGCTGGAAGACCAGGGCCTTTTCCGGGTGCTGGGCGAGGGTTTGCAGAAACCCTTGGGTGTTCATCGGGTTTTTCTCCCCTCTCAGGCCTCGCAACAGGCGGCCTGGACACCGCACGCGCATGCGGCCGGGGTGGGGTGGACTCGAGCCCGCCTTAGGGACAGCTTCCCCCACCACGCCCTCCAAAGGGCCATCGCCGGGCGGGGCTCCCCCCGGAGGCGGTGGGCCTCCTCCCGTAGCTGCCGTTGCCGCTCCCTGACCAGCGCCCAGAGCTCCAGCTCGTTCATCCCAACCTCCTCAAAGGCAACACATTGATGTTTGTCAATGTATTGCGGCAAAAAAATCATCCCCCCAGGCGGGACAAGAAGGCCCGCACCGGGGCGAGGCCCTGGGGGTGGATGCGGTAGTGCATCCAGCGCCCCCGCTTTTCCCCGATCACCAGCCCCGCGGAGACCAGGTGCTTCATGTGGTGGCTCACGGTGGGCTGGGAGAGCCCCGTGACGGCCTCGAGGTCGCAGGCGCAGACCCCTTCCTCCAGGCGGCAGCAAGGCCCGCTTTCGTGGCTGGCCAGGTAGGCCAGAATCTTGAGCCGCGCCGGGTCGCTGAGGGCTTTGAAGACCCTGACCACCTCCTCGAGGTCCTGGGGGGGCTCGAGTTCGGTTATCAGGGAGGGCGCGGCCATAACCCCACCTTACCAGACACATTGATTTATGTCAATGTGTCTGCCCCCTAAGCTCCTCCAAGGCGGGCTCTGGAGGCGGCACCGCCTCCAGAGCCCCTTCCGTGGGCGGCGGGTAAGGGGGGAGGCAGGGAACCCGCGTCCCTACCCCTCGCAGGACCTGCACCCCAGGAGGAGGTCCCGGCTGTAGGCCTGGGCCACGCTCTGGTTGTACTGGTAGTAGAGGGCCTTAAGCCCGGAGCGCCAGGCCTCGAGGTAAAGCCCGTTCACGTCCTTCAGGGGGGCCTCGGGGTGGACCACCAGGTTCAGGGACTGGCCCTGGTCGATGTACCGTTGCCGGGCCGCGGCTTGGCGGACCAGCTCCAGCTGGGAGATCTCCGAGAAAGTCTTGAAGACCGCCTTCTCCTCGTCCGTGAGGAAGTCCAGGTGCTGCACGGAACCGTTGTGCTCCAGGATGCTCCGCCACACCCCTTCCTCGTCCTTCCCCTTTTCCCGAAGGAGTTCCTCCAGGAAGGGGTTCTTGAAGGGCACCTTGGCCTTCTGCAGGTCCTTCAGGTGGTAGTTGCTGGTGTAGGGCTCGATGGAGGGGGAGACCTGCCCCAGGATGAAGGCGCTGGACTTGGTGGGGGCGATGGCCAGGAGGGTGGCGTTCCGCCTTTCCTTAAGCTCCCCCACGTCCGCTAAGGGGTCATCTTTGTGGCGCTTCCTGAGCCAGCGGGAGGCCTCCTCCGCCCGCTCCCTGATGGTCTTGAAGATCTCCAGGTTCAGGTAGTAGGCCTCCATGCCCTCCAGGGGGATCATCCTGGACTGGAGGTAGCTGTGCCAGCCCAAGACCCCAAGGCCAACCGCCCGGTAGCGGCGGGCAAAGCGCACCGCCCGCTCCATGTAGGGGATGCCCTCGGCCTTCAGGATGAAGTCGTCCAGGACGGAGTCCAGGAAGATCACCAGGGTCTCCACCGCGTCCGTGTCCTTCCACTCGTCGTAGTGGAGGAGGTTCAGGGAGGAGAGGCAGCAGACGAAGCTCTCCTCGGGGGAGGAGGGGAGCATGATCTCCGTGCAGAGGTTGCTGGCGTGGATGCGGAGGCCCAGGGCCTTGAAGACCTCGGGCATGCCCCGCTCCGCCGCGTCCCGGAAGAAGAGGTAGGGGATGCCCCCTTCAAAGCGGGCCTTGAGGATCCTGGCCCACACCTCCCGCTTCTCCCGGTCCCCCGCCACCATGGCTTCCATCCAGCGGTCGGGGAGGACCACGCCCCAGAAGAGGGATTGGATCTCGCTCCCCTCCCGCTGGATCTTGAACCACTCCTCCAGGTCGGGGTGTTCCACGGGGATATAGGCCGCGCACTGGCCCCGGCGGGTGGAGCCCTGGTTGAAGACCTCGATGGCCCGGTCGAAGAGGCTGGCGAAGGCGTAGGAGCCGTTGCTCTCCCCGTTGTCCCGGATGGGGGCTCCCCGGGGGCGGAGGGCCCCCAGGTAGACGGAGGTCCCGCCCCCCTGTTTGCTCATCATGCCGATCTCCGCCACCGCCCTCAGGATGGAGGCGGTGTCGTCCTCCACGTAGGTGCCGTAGCAGGAGATGGGAAGCCCCCGCCTAAGGCCGTAGTTGGCCCACACCGGGGTGGCCAGGGAGTAGTACCCCTTGGCCATGTAACGGGTGAACTTCTCCGCGAAGCCCGGGATCCCCGTGAGGCCTTCGGCGTGGAGGGCGATCTGCCGCACCCTTTCCTCCACCGTGACCCCCGGCAGCAGGTAGCCCCGGGCCATGTAGGTCCGGGTGTGCTCGTTGACCCAGTACCAGGGCTCGTAGGCGTGTCCTTTGGTCTTAAGCATCCCCTACCCCCTTTAGAACAGCTCGTCGGGGCTGAAGGCCTTCACCCTGCGGGCGTAGGCCACGCTCCTTTTGTTGAAGAAGTCCACGTCCTTGTCCGCCAAGAGCTCCAGGCTGAACCACTCCGTGTCCTTAAGGACCTCCTTGCGCACCGGGAAGGCCTCGGGCAGGCCGTGGAGGCGGAGGACGGTGTTGTACCGGTCCTTGAGGAACTCCAAGACCTCCTCCCGCCCCACGAAGGGGGTGTCCCCCTCCGCAAAGAGCCAGTCCAGGAGGTCTTCCTCTGCCTTGAGGAAGCTCCGGGCGGAGCGCAGGGCTTCTTCAGCGAAGCCTTCGCCGAAAAGCCCTGGCCCTTCCTCCCGGAGGATGCGCAGGAGTTCGGCCCCAAAGAGGCCGTGGATGTTCTCCTCCTTGCTGGTGGCCTCGATGGCGTTGGCGATGCCCTTGTAGCGGTTGCCCCGGCGGTTTAGGGCCATGAGGGCGTAGAACTGGGAGAAGAGGGAGATGTGCTCCACAAAGGAGGAGAAGAGGAGGAGGGCCAGGGCGTACTCCTTTAGGCTCCCCTCTTTCGCCCGCTCCAGCACCCCCCTTAGGGCCTCCGCCCGGGCCCGGAAGGGGGAAGCCTCCTCCAGGTACCGACCGAAGCGCTCGTTGAGGTCCAGGAGGTCCAAGAGGTGGGCGTAGGCGTTGGCGTGGCGCACCTCGCTCTCGGCGAAGGTCATGCCCACCTCCGCCACCTCCGGCTTGGGGAAGCGCTCGTACACCTTGGCCCAGAAGAGCTTCACGGAAAGCTCCACCTGGGCGATGGCGGAAAGGGCCCTCTCCACCAGGCTCCGCACCTCCGGCTCCGAGAGGGCGTGGTCCTGAAGGTCGGAACTAAAGCTAAACTCCGTGTGCACCCAGTAGCTGTGCCGGATGGCGTCCCTAAACCGGAGAAGCTCAGGGTACTCGTAAGGGCGGTAGGCCTCGCGGGGTTCAGTCAGCATGGCGGTCCTCCTGACGGGGGACGGGAACAGGGCGCCCATTCTCATCCACGGCCACCAGCACGAATCCTCCCTGGGCGGCCAAGTAGGGCTCCCCCTTCTCCAAAGGCTCCACCCACATTTCCACGGACACCCGGATGGAGCTTCGCCCCACCTCCGCCACCCGGGCCACCAGCTCCACGATGGACCCCAGGGGCACGGGGCGCTTGAAGTCCACCGCGTCCGCGTGGACCGTGACCACCTTCCTGCGGGCATAGCGGGTGGCGGCCACGAAGGCCGCCTGGTCCATCCAGGCCAGAACCGTACCGCCGAAAAGGGTTCCGTAGTGGTTGGTCTCCCCGGGGAAGACGGGGTAGACCATGCGCGTCTCACGCATGCTTCCTCCCTCCCTAGGGGGTGAAAAGACCCCCTTAAGCCGAAGGCTCAAGCCGCTACCGGTTTTTTGGGGGAACGGGCTTGTCTAAGGGTCCATGCGCATCACCACCTTCACCCTTGCCTCGAGGGCTACGGGGCAGGACCGCGGGGCGGGTACTCGGGCTTCCGGCCCAGGGCCGGTTACCGTTGCGGGACAGCGCCGGACTCTCACCGGACTTCCCCCGCCGCCCGTGGGCGTCCAGGCCTGTCGGCCTGGCCCCGCGGCCAGGACACCCTAAGTTTTGGGTGTCCTGCCGGATAACCTACTACCGGTAGGGCCTCCCGTCAAGGCCGTAAGCTGAAGGCATGCGCGTGGCCAGCCTGGTGCCCGCAGGCACCCTCTATCTGGAGGCCCTCGGGGTGGAGCCGGTGGGGGTGAGCCACAGCTGCCCCAACCCCCGGGGGCTTCCCGTGCTCACGGAAAGCCTCATCCCGCCCGGCCTCTCCCAGGAGGAGATCGACCGGCGGGTACGGGAGGCCTACCGCCAGGGGCTTTCCCTCTACCGGGTGCGGGAGGAGGTCCTCCTGGAGTTGGCCCCCGACCTTCTCCTCACCCAGGGGGTCTGCGAGGTCTGCGCCCCCACCCCCCGGGAGGTGGAAGGGGCCCTGGCCTTCCTGCCCCGGCCGCCCAGGGTCTTTGAGCTCCGGGGCACCCGCCTGGCGGACCTCTTCCGGGACCTCAGGCGCCTAGGGGAGGCCTTGGGGCTAGAGGGGCGGGCAGAGGCTCTGGTGGAAGGCCTTTCCGCCCGCTTGGCCGCCCTGCCCCCGCCCCCTTCCCCCAGGCCCCGGGTGGCCTTCCTGGAGTGGCTGGACCCGCCCTACCTTGGGGGGCACTGGGTGCGGGAGGTGGTGGAGGCCGCGGGAGGGGCGTACCTGGGGCCCGAAGCGGGGGCCCCAAGCCGGAGGGTCCCTCCGGAGGAGGTGCCCCTGGCGGAGGTGGTCTTCCTGGCCTTTTGCGGCTACGGCCTGGAGGAGGCCCGGGTGGCGGTGGAGGCCCACCTGGCCCGGGGAGGGTGGCTTCGGGGTTACCTCCGGGGGCGGAAGGCCTACCTCCTGGACGCGGGCCCCTTCCAGGCCCTTACCCCCAGGACGGTGGAGGGGGTGGGGATCCTGGCCCGCCTCCTCCGGGGCGGGGAGGCGGAGGGCGCCCTGCCCCTGGCCTGACCTCCTTCTGACAGCGGGGGCCTAACCTGTCCTCCGTGGTCCGTTCGGAGCGTCGCCTCCTGAGGCGGGCAGCCCCCTTGCGGGAGGGCCTTTGGGCCTACGGGTTCCTCCTCCCCGCCTACCTGCTCTTCGGGGCCTTCTACCTCTGGCCCCTCCTCCAGGGGGTTTGGCTTTCCCTCCACGAGGAGGACTTTCTGGGCCGGAAGGCCTTCTTCGTGGGCTTGGCCCAGTACGCCCAGGTCCTGCAGGCCCCGGAGTTTTGGGCGGGCGCCCTGCGTTCCCTCTTCTTCGCACTGATGGTGGTCCCCCTGGAGCTGGGCCTGGGCCTCCTCGCGGCCCTACTGGTCTACCGCAACTACCCTGGGGTGGCCCTGTTCCGGGTCCTCTTCTTCCTCACCGCCGCGGTGCCCACCGCGGTGGCCGCGGTGGCCTGGGGCTGGTTCCTCCACCCCGTGGGGGGGTACCTGAACCACCTCCTCCAGGGCCTCGGCCTTGGGCCCTTCCCCTGGCTCACCCACCCCGCCTGGGCCCTCCCCACCCTGGCGGCCGTCACCGCCTGGTCGGGGGTGGGCTTCACGGCCATCCTCCTCACCGCTGGGCTCCAGAGCATCCCCGAGGAGGTCCTGGAGGCGGCCCTGGTGGACGGGGCCACCCCCTGGGTCCGCTTCCTCCGGGTGACCCTGCCCCTCCTTTCCCCCGTCCTCTTCCTGGTGGGCCTCCTGGTGGTCCTGAAGAGCCTCACCGCCTTCGGCCCCATCCACCTCCTCACCCGGGGAGGGCCCCTGGAGAGCACCACGGTCTGGATCTACCGGGTCTACCAGGACGCCTTCTTTAACTTCCGGGTGCCCTACGCCCTGGCGGAGGCCGTCCTCCTCCTCCTTCTCCTCATCGCCCTGGCGGCCCTGCAGTTTTGGCTTCTGGGGAGGCGGGTGCACTATGCCTAGGCGCCTCCTTCCCCTTTACCTCCTGGCGGGGGGGTACGCCTTCCTCCTCCTGCTCCCCCTTCTCGTGCTCCTTTCCGCCAGCTTCCGCCCCCCTGAGGAGCTCTTCCGCCCAGGCCTCTGGCCCCAGGGGGCCACCCTCGAGGCCTACCGGCTGGCCCTCACCGCCTACCCCCTAGGGCGCTACCTCCTCAACAGCCTCCTGGTGGCCGGGGCCACCACCCTCCTCGTCCTCCTCACCAGCCTGCCCGCGGGCTACGCCCTGGCCCGCCTCCCCTTCCGGGGCCAGAGCCTCTTCCTGGGCCTCGCCGTGGCCTTCCTCCTCATCCCGGGGGAGATCACCTTCCTGCCCCTCTACCTCCTGGTGGACCGCCTGGGGGGGCTGGACACCTACTGGGCCCTGGTCGTGCCCTTCGCGGCCAGCCCCCTGGGGGTCTTCCTCCTGCGCCAGCACCTCAAGGCCCTGCCCCAGGACTACTTTGACGCGGCCCGCATCGACGGGGCGGGGCACCTGGCCATCCTCCGCCACCTGGCCTTCCCCCTTTCCGCCCCCGTCCTCTCGGCCCTGGCGGCCCTCACCTTCATCGGGAGCTGGAACATGTACCTCTGGCCCCTGGTGGTGGTCCAGAGCAAGGAGATGATGACCGTCCAGCTGGGGATCAACTTCATCCTCAACGAACAGGACGCCGTGGCCCGGTGGAACGTGGTGGCCGCGGCGGCCTTCCTCACCCTTCTTCCCAGCCTTGTGGTCTTTCTGCTCGCCCAAAGGGCCCTGGTGCGTGGGGTCACCCTGGGCGGGCTGAAGGGATAGGAGGTGGGTATGCGCAGACTGGTATGGTTCTTGGTCCTAGGTTGGGGAGCGGCGTTGGCCCAGGGGAAGATCACCCTGCAGTTCTGGCACTCCATGGGGGGGGTCCTGGGGGAGGCCACGGAGGCCCTGGTCCAGGACTTCAACCGGAGCCAGAACCGCTACGAGGTCAAGTCCCAGTACGTGGGGAGCTACGACGACGGGATCAACAAGCTCCTGGCCGCCCTCCGGGCCGGCCGGGGCTACCCCCACGTGATCCAGGTCTACGACATCGGGGCCCGGATCATGGCCGACTCCGGCGCCGTGGTCCCCCTGGAGGACCTGGCCCGGGCCAGCGGCTTTGACCTGGACCGCTTCCTCTCGCAGCCCAGGAACTACTACACGGTGGAGGGCAAGCTGTACGGCCTGCCCTTCAACTCCTCCAACCCCATCCTCTACCTTAACGCCGCGGCCCTGGACGAGGCGGGCATCCCCTTCAAGGCCAGCTGGAGCCTGAAGGACCTAGAGGAGGCGGCCCGCAAGCTCACCAAGAAGGACGCCCAGGGGCGCACCGTGCGCTACGGCCTCTCCATCCCCATAGACTCTTGGTTCGTGGAACAGGTGAGCTACAACTCCGGCTACTTCTTCTGCAACGGGGAGAACGGCCGCAGGGCCCGGGCCACGGAGGTGGCCTTTGACAACGAGGCCGCGGTGGCCTTCCTGGACATGTACGCTCGCCTCGTGCGGGAAGGGGTGGCGGCCAACACCGGGAGGAACTGGACGGACTCCCAGAACCTCTTCGCCCAGGGCCAGGCGGCCATCGCCGCCTACTCCACCGCGAGCCTCACGGGGGTCCTCCGCCAGGTGGGGGGCCGTTTCCCTGTGCGCACCGCCTTCTACCCCTACCTGAAGGAGCGGAACGGCGTGGCCATCGGCGGGGCTGCCCTCTATGTGCTCAAGGGCTTTCCGGAGGCGGAGGTCCAGGGGGCCTGGGCCTTCGTGCGCTTCCTGTTGGAGCCCAAGACCCAGGCCAAGTGGCACCTGGCCACGGGGTACTTCCCCGTGGTGAAGGGGGTGGTGGAGCTTCCCGAGGTGCGCCAGGCCCATGTGCGGAACCCCAACTTCACCACCGCCATCCGGCAGCTGGAGACCTCCAAGGCCAACACCGCCTCCGCGGGGTGCCTCATGGGCTCCTTCCCCGAGATCCGCCAGTACGTGGCCGCGGCCTGGGAGGCCACCCTCCAGGGCAAGCCGGCCCGGGAGGCCCTTAGGGAGGCCAAGGCCCGGGCGGACGAGGCTTTGAGGCGCTACAACGCCAGCGTGGCCCGCTGAAGGCCTCCTGACACGGGGGGCTTAACCTAACCCCGGAGGGCGGAAGGCCCTCCGGGCTCCCCTTCCTTACCCCCCGGGCTTGTCCCGGGGGCTTTGACCTGCCCCTGACAGGGGGAGGCTAGGGTGGGGGCATGCGGCTCCTCTGGTCCGTGAACCTGCTGGAGGCGGAGGCCCTCCTCCCCCGCCTCGAGGCCCTGGGCCTGGGGGCGGAGGTCTACCTGGACCCCCGGGGCCTGGGGGACCGGGCCCTCCTGGAGCGCCTGGCCCGGAGGCTTCCCGGGCCCCTTTCCGCCCACCTCCCCTTCTGGAACCTGGACCCCATCGCCCCCGACCCCGAGGTGGCCGACCTCTCCCAAAGGCGCCTCCTGGAGGGCCTGGAGGCCGCGGCCCGCCTGGGGGCCGAGCGGGCGGTCTTCCACTCCGGCCTCCCCGCCAAGACCCCCCTGGCGGGGGCCCTGGCCCGGGTGGAGCCCCTCCTGGAGGCCCTGAGGCCCCTGGTGGAGAGGGCCCGGGCCCTGGGAGTGGCCCTTTTCCTGGAGAACACCCACGAGCCCGCCCCTGGGGTCCTGGTGGAGCTCCTGGAGGCCCTGGGCCTGGGCTTCTGCTTTGACCCCGCCCACGCCCGGGTCTTCAGCGCCACCCCCGACCCCTTCTCCTGGCTCGCCCTCCGCCCGGGCCACCTGCACCTGAACGGCACGGACGGGGTCTACGACCGGCACTGGAACCTGGACCGGGGGGAAGGGGACCTGGCCTGGCTGGAAGGCCTCGAGGGGGTGCCCTGGGTGCTGGAGGTGTGGGGGGACCCCGGGCCCTCCCTGCGCTTCCTGGCTGACCGCCTCCTGACCGCCGGGGGCTAAGGTGGGGGCATGAAGATCCTGGTGACCAACGACGACGGCATCCTGAGCCCCGGCCTCCTGGCCCTGGCCCGGGCGGCGCTGGACTTCGGGGAGGTGCGGGTGGTGGCCCCGGAGTGGGAGATGAGCGCCTCCGGGCACGCCATCACCATCGCCCGCCCCTTGAGGATGCGCCCCACCCGGCTTTTGGATCTGGACCTGCCCTACCTGGAGGCCTTCCGGGTGGACGGCACCCCCGCGGACTGCGTGGCCCTGGGGGTTTACGACTGGGGCGGGGCGGACCTGGTCCTTTCCGGGATCAACCTGGGGAGCAACCTGGGCCACGAGATCTGGCACTCGGGCACGGTGGCCGCGGCCAAGCAGGCCTTCCTCTTCGGCATCCCCGCGGCCGCCTTCAGCGTGCCCCTGAACGGGGAGGAGCCGGACTTCTCCCGCCTGGTCCCCTGGGTCAAGCGGGTGATCGCCGCCCTCCTGGAGGGCCCCTGGCCCTTCCTGGTGAACGTGAACCTCCCCCACCAGCCCAAGGGGATCCTCTGGACCCGGCAGTCTGTGCGCCGGTACGAGGGCCAGGTGGTCGCCGCCCAAGACCCCATGGGCCGGGACGGGTACTGGTTTGCCGCCCACCCCCTGGGGGAGGCGGAGGAGGGGACGGACCGCTGGGCCGTGGCCCAGGGCTTCGTGAGCCTCACCCCCCTGAGGCTGGACCTCACGGACGAGGCCTGGATCTCGGGCTTCGCCCCCAAGCGCGCCGAGCGGTGAGCGGGGAGCCCCTCTTCAGCGTCCTCATCCCCACCCGGGGCCGGCCGGAGTTCCTGGCCCGGGCCTTGGCCTCCCTGGAGCGGCAGACCCTGGGGGCCTGGGAGGCCTGGGTGGTGGAGGACGGGGCGGGGGAAGGGCTTTTGGTGGCCCGGAGCTTCCTGGACCCCCGGGTCCAGGGGGTCAGGAACCGGGGGCAGGGCCAGGTGGCGGCCCGGAACACGGGCCTCGCCTTAGCCCGGGGCCGGTACCTCCTCTTCCTGGACGACGACGACTGGCTCCTGGACACCGCCTACCTCCATCGGGTCCGCCGGGCCCAGGAGATGGGGGAGGCCCTGGTCTACACGGGGGGTCTCCTCTTCGGGCCCGTGGAGACCCGCCGCCTGGAGCCGGGGGAGGTGGGCCCCTGGCTCCTAAAGGACAACCGCCTCCTGGCCTCGGGGACGGCCCTGCCCCGGGCCTGGATGGACCGCCTAGGCCCCCTGGACGAGGCCATGGGGCACTACTGGGACTGGGACCTCTGGCTTCGGGTCTACCGGGCCGGCCTCCCCTTCCGCTACCTCAAGGGCCCAGGGGTGGGGATCGGCCTCCACGGGGGCAACCAGAGCCTGGGCCGGGAGGCGGAGCGGGCCTTCTACCTGGAAAGGCTAAGGGCCAAGCACGGCCTTGGCCCCCTGGCCCTCAAGAACCACGCGGAGCTGGCGGAGGGATTGTAGGAAAGCCCCCGCCGAGGGGGAGGATTCGGCGGGGGCTTCCTGGGAAGCCCTCTACACCGCCAGGGTTTCCTTGGGGTGCACCCACTCCGCCCCGGGGCGCTTGGCCAGGACCTCCAGGGCCTCCTCCTCCGTCATCACCGGGTTCTGGTAGCGGAGCCCCAGGGCCCGGCTCATGAGGGTGAAGACATCGGTGTTGTCCAGGAGGCCCAGCTGCACCCCCCGGCCCACCCCGGCCCCGTAGAGGGCCAGCATCACTGGGCTTGCGGTGTGCTGGCCGGAGTTCCAGCCGATGTTGGGCCGGTCGGGGCGGGCGGCTTCCCGCTGCACCATGGCCCAGGAGAGGGTGTTGGCGGGCTGGACGCCGTAGCGCACCCCGTCGGGCCGGTAGGCCTTCTTGGCGATGGCCTCCACCACCATGGCCGCCTCCTCGTCCTTGAGGGCCACCCCCTTCATGGCGCGGAAGGCCTCCTTCACCTGGGCGGCGTCGGGGTTCTGGCCCAGGCGCGCCAGCATGAACTCAAAGGAGGCTTTCTGGTCCTTGAGGAGGTCCACCCCCCGGCTGCTCTCCAGGTAGGACCGGCCAGCCCCGTAGAGGGCCCCCACCCCGGTGGCGTGGTCCGAGACCACGATCAGGAGGGTGTCGGGGTAACGGTCCGCGAAGGCGAGGAGGAGCTCCAGGGCCTCGTCCGCGGCCAGCACGTCCCAAAGGGTGGCCGCGGGGTCGTTGAGGTGGTTGGCGTGGTCGATCCGCCCGGCCTCCACCTGGAGGACAAAGCCCTGCCGGTAGGCGGGAAGGCGCTTAAGGGCGGCCTCGGTCATCTCCTTCAGGGAGGGGACCTTCACCCCCTGGAAGCGGCGGTCCACCTCGTAGGGCACGTGGCTGCTGGAGAAGACCCCCAGGAGGCGGTTGGAGCGCTCCGCCTGGAGCTCCTCGAGGGTGCGCACCACCCCGTAGCCCTTTTCCCGGAAGAGGGCGTAGAGGTCCTTTTTGTCGCTCCGCCTCTCCGCGCTGAAGAACCGGTCCCCACCCCCCAGGTAGACCTCCGCCCCGAAGGCCAGGTACTGCTCCGCGATGGCCTCCTCCGCGTTGCGGTCGGGGTTGCTCACCACGAAGGAGGCGGGGGTGGCGTGGGTCACCGTGGTGGTGGTCACCAGGCCCACCGCCTTGCCCGCCTCCTTGGCCGCGGCGAAGATGGGGAGGAGCTTGGTCCCGTCCGCGTGCACCGCCAGCCCCCCGTTCACCGTCTTCACCCCGCAGGAGAAGGCGTTCCCCGCGGCGCTGGACTCGGTGACGTAGGAGGTGAGGCTGTTGGTGTGGATCTGGCCGAAGGCCCCCTGCCCGAAGAGGCGTTCCAAGGTGAGCTTCCGGCCCAGAACCCGCTGGGCGTAGGCCCGGGCGATGGCGAAGTCCTCCCAGGAGAAGCCGTCGTAGACCATGACGATGAGGTTCCGCGCCTTGGGCAAGAAGGGCATCATCCCCCCCTGGGCCCGGGCCAGCCCCGAGGCGGCCCCTATGACCAGTCCTGCCTTGAGGAGATCCCTACGGTTCATACCCGATCCCTCCGCCCTCAGCTTGGGGGGGCTCCGTCATGGCCGTGTCAGGGCGCCCCGGATAGGGGCGGGGAAGCTTCCCGGAGTAGGGCTTGGGTTAAGACGCCCCCAAGGCCTCGAGGCCTTGGGGGAAAGAAAGGAGCGCCTTCGGTCCCGCTCCTAGCGCTCAAACTGCCGCACGAAGAGTTCCTGTTTTAGGTAGACGAAGCGGGGGGACAGGGGCGGCAGGTTTTGGTAGTGGTTGAAGCGGGTGTCAAAGGACCAATTGCGGATGGGGGGCTGGTACCACGGGGGGCCGAGGAAGAAGGGGCCGTTGACGTTTCGGGGCTCTCCCAGGCTTACGATGGAACCCGTGAAGTTAAACGTGGCTTGCGTGTAGCGTACGCTACCTCCGCAGCACTGGGTGGTGTTGCTTCCCCAGTGCTCGTGAAAGCGGAAGATGTTGTGCACGCCTCCACCCTCCTGCCCACCTTGGGTGGGGGTCACGGAAGCTCCGCTGAGCACCGCGGCGTTCACCGTGGTAGTGGTGGCTTGGGGAAGCCACCGAGAGGTGTCCGTGCCGTTATCCCCACCGGGGAGATTCTGGCCCCTCAGACGGCACTCAGGCCGGCTCTTGGTATCCCCGCTTATGGTGGCGGGGCAGCCCGCGGGCCGAGGGGTAGGGTAGGCCTCCCCGTTCGCCCAGTTGTTGGAGAGCAAGTTCATGGAGTCGCCCATGAGGGCCGCCGGCCTCCAGTTCACGGCGTTGAAGTCCCCCTGGATGTAGAGGGCTTGGTCCGTGACCAGGGTAAGGCCTTGAATGGCAGGGGCCCCAGAGATGGCGGATCGGAGCTCGCGCCCGTTTCTAAGGCGCACCCCGTAGCCATTGGTCCGGTCGCTATCCGGCCCCCTGACGGAAAGGTGGACCACCAGGCCCCCGTCGGTGGTGTCGTCTAAGCCGAAGGAAAGGGCACCGTGAACAGTCCTGAGGATGTGGATGCAGTCCAGCATCCTCTGAACGTCCACCTCTAACATGGAGATGGTCCGGCGCTCCCGGTTGTTGTAGAAGCTGTTGCTGTAGCCGAAGGCGCTAGGGCAAGCGGAGGCCAGCAGGCTGTCGGCCAGGGCCAGGCTTCCGTCAGGGTTGTAGACCCTTATGGTGGGTGTGGTGCCCGTGAGGTCCAAGGCCACCCTCAGGTCCGCCTTGTTCCAGTACTCCCCTGCCCGGCCTCGCCAGGGGGGGTTGAAGGTGTCGGGGGTGGGGATGGTGGGTGGATCCACTCCGGCCTGCATCCATCCGTTCCAGTTCCGGATTTCCGATGGAGACAGAGCCCGCAGGCTGTCGGTGTTGCTTACCTCCCGGTCCTGGTTCCCATCGTGGACCCGGACGGTGCCCGTACTCCCCCGGGAGGACTTGTTCCCCCGGTAAATCCTTCCTGCGGCGGTTACCTGGCCTCGGATGGTCAGAGTGGAGCCACCCCCTGCGTCCAAGTAAAGGTCGCTGTTGGTGTGCACCGGGCCCTCGAGGGTCATGGGGGCGGTGCGGTTGAACTCCAGGTCCTGCTGGTAAAAGACGGCAAACTGGAAGAGGGGCACCACCCGGCTCTTGAAGCGCATCTCCAGGATGGCCTCCGGCCTCCCGTCCCGTCCCTCCGCTACGGAGAAGACGCTATAGCGGTACTCCTGGGCGTTCAGGTTCTGGTAAAGCTCTCCCGGCGGAATCCGGATCACCTGGGGGTTGTTGGGATCTTCCACCACGTAGGTCATCACCCGGCGGCCGGAAAGGGTGTAGGCCTGGCAGCGGAAGTCCCCACCCCCCTGGTTGCTCCCCTGGCAGGGGTTCGTGGGGCTTGGGGGGGTGCCCGAGGGGCGGTTGTAACCTAAAAACTTTTGCCGGACTTCCTCCGCCCGGAGGTTGAGCCCGGCCTCCGCGGCATAAAAGCCCGCGGTTTGCGCAGCCGAGGCGCTTGTGGTGCTGAGCTCTATGCGGGTGAGGGTGAAGTACGCGGTGAGGAGGGCCATAAGCACCGTGAGGAGGATCAGCGCGGTGACTAGGGCAAACCCTTTTCCCTTCATGTTTGCCTCCTACTGCGAGAGAACATTGCGGGGAAAGTACTCCCCGCTGAGGGTGCGGCTTCGCCCCCCTTCCTGCACCGTGACCTCCACCAGGATTGCGGCCACATCCGTCCACCGCTGGCCCCGGCTACCGAAATCCGTGTGAGTTCTGCCGTCCTGGGTGCGCACCGCCACCCTAAAGCCCGTCACCCGATCCACTAAGCGCAAGGGTGCGGCCGCATTCCCGTTCAGGATGAGGTGAAGCAGGCCGTCTTGGAGCACATACCGGCGTTCCTCTAGGGCGTAGATCCGGCTGGTGCCGTTCCCGGGGTAGTCGTTGGTCCACCGTCCCCGGGCGCGGTGGATGTGGAAACGGGATTGGTCCTCGGCGTCGTAGGGGAAGAACTCCCCTCTTCCCGTGGTGGGGTCATAGAGGTAGAAGGTTACCTCCCCTCCGTTTTCCTGGCGGTAACGAGCGAAGGCCTCCAGGCGGTCGTCCCACCCGTTTCCGTCCCCGTCCTGGGGGAGGCATTGGGGCGGAGGGCTGTGGTCCCTTCGGGCCACAAAGAGCACGTCTTGGCTGCTCCCGGCCTGTAGGCCGTTTCGGTCGCAGAGCGTTAAAACCGCGTCCAGCAGGTTCCTGCGGAGGACCAAGGTGTTCCCACTAGACACCTGGACGGCAGGAAAGTCCATGGGTGTCCTTTCCCCCGCTTGGCGGATGTCGGCTCCCAGGAGGTCCAGAGCCGCCCGTAGGTTCTGGTTCAGGGCGGTTCGGGTCTGGTCCAGGGTGTAGAGCTGGCGGTTGGAAAGGACCAGGCCCAGGGAAAGGGCCAGGATCAGGGCCCCGATGCCCAGAGCCACCAGGAGCTCTATCAGGGTGAGCCCCTTAGCGGAGGCTAGTGTAGACCGTTTCTGCGGCATAGACCGTCCTCCCGTTCCAGACCACTTCCACCCGGATGTGCCGGCTTCCGGGGCCGCACAAGGAGGCCTGGGCGCAGTAGGTGCGGCGTAGGGTGAAGGTGCGCCCCCCGTACCCCTCTTGCCGTTCCGTACTCCCCGAGGTGGGCAGGGTGGAAGGGTCCTGGAGCCTTAGGCTTTCAAACTCCCGCTGGGCTAGGAAGACCGCTTGGGAGCGGACCTCAGAAGCCGTATTGGTCTGGAGGTGCCCCACGAAGGAGGGGACGATAAAGGCCAGGGCGATGCCCAAGACGGCGAGGGCCACCACCACCTCCACAATGGAAAGCCCCTGGGAACCGCCGTGCCTCATAACCGCCTCACCCCCCCGCCCAGGAGCACCTCTAGGCGACGCTCTTGGGCCTCTTTCCGGAACACCAAGACCAGGTTTCGGTCGCTGTACCCCCGGCTGGAGAAGCAGAGCTCCACGGATTGCCCATTTCCCGTGGATAGGGTAACCCCCGGGGGGAGCTCCAGCTCCAGGCTGGTGTCCTCGGTGAAGCTCGTGCTCGTGCACCGGGGTGCGTACTCTGCCAAAAGCCGGTTCCCCACCTGGCGTACCCGGTAGGCGGAGGTGGTGGACATGGCCTTGGCCCGCACCAGCTTAAGGTAGCCCTCCGTGTGGACCCAGGCGTCCTGGAGAGGGTTGGAAAAGGGACGAAGGTTGAGGGCGGCGATACTGAAGGCGATTCCCAAAACGCCTAGGGTCACCAGGAGTTCTATTAGCGTGAACCCCTTGGACCTCATCTGCTTCAATGGTAATCGTTGGTACTGTTGGGAGTCTATCCCCCAAATGGGGGGTTCATCCGATGTTCTCCTGTGGAGCTGGGCTTGGCCAAAGCTGTACCTTCACAGGGCCCGGGGGGTCTCAGGATGCCTCTTCCCCTAGCTCCTCCAGGGCCCTCTTCCGGAGGGCCCTGGCCTCTTCTGCCCAAGGGGTGAGGCGGAGCCTCTCCCAGGCCTCCTCGTCCAAGGGGTCCAGGGCCAGGGCCTGGAGCCAGTCCTCGGCCCGGGGGCTTCGGAGGAGGGCCCGCCTCCGCTCCTCCAGCCGGGCCCGGGCCCACTCGTCCAGGAGGGGGTGGTCCAGGCCCCGGTAGGGGAGGGCGCAGGGGGCCTCGGGGTCCTGGAGGTCCAGGTAGAGCTCGGGGGCCTCCCGGTGGAGCCGCCAGGGGTGGGTGCGGAGGAAGTAGCCCGGGGCCCCCTTGGGCCGGCCGGGTTCCAGGTGGGAGAGGAGCTCCCACCACAGCACCCGGAACTCCCCGGGGGAGACCCCCAGGGCCTCCTGGAGCTCCTCCTTATCCCAGTCCTTCTCCAGGAGGAGGGCGAGGAGGAGGCGGGCCTTCTCCCGCCCGAAGCGCACGGGCCTGCCCTCCACCCGCACCTCGAGGCCCCCCAGGGCCCGGATCTCCACCCGCACCCCAGGGTGATAGGCCACCTCCAGGCGCCCGAGCCGCCAAAGGGCCTGGCGCACCCGGTGGACGGGGGGGGCGAAGAGGGTGGGGCGTTCCAGGAAGGGGTAGCGGAGGAGGAGGTCCTCCAGCCCTTGCCGGAAGGGGTAGGCCTGGGCCAGGTTCCTCAGGAAGGGGTCGGGGGCGGGGAGGGCGGGGAGGGGCCAGGCCTCCCCCCCTCTGAGCCGGGCCGTGGCCACCGCCAGGGTCATGAAGGCCTCCACCCAGAGGTCCCCCGAGGCCCGGGCCAGGCGGACCATCTCCGGGAAGGCCCCCTCCTCCCCCAAGGCGGCAAGCCCCCCCAGGGCCTCCACCTGGAGCCGGGCGGGCCCCCCCTGGGCCAGGAGGAGGGCCGTGCGGTAGGCGGCCTCCGCTTCTCTAAGGCGGCCCAGGGCCAGGAGGGCGTGGCCCTGCCGGGCCTCCGCCAGGCTGATCCCGAAGGGGCTTCCCAGGACCTCGGCCTCCCAGCGGCCCCTTTCGGCCAAGCGCAGGCCCTCCTCCGCGTCCCCGGCCACGCACTCCAGGAGGGCCCGGAGGAGGGTTCCCTCCCGGTGGTTCTGGGGCGGGCGGTGGAGGCCGGGGTCCTTGAGGTCCCGGAGAAGGGCCAGGGCCTCCTCCACCCGGCCGAGCCGGAGGAGGACCCTGGGGCCCGTGAGGCCCAAGGCCTGGGCCTCCTCGGCCCGGCCCTCGTTGAGGAGGTTTTCCGCGAGGAGAGGCCTAGCCTCCTCGGGGAAGCGCCTCAAGGCCTCCTCCAGGTAGGGCCGGGCCAGGGCGGGTTCCACCGTGTCCAAGTGGAGGCGGGCGAGGCCCAGGTAGGCCCGCGCCTCCCCCCGTTCCAGGGCCTCCCGGTAGGCCCGTTCCGCCTCCTCGTAGCGCCCGGCCTGGCGCAGGGCCTCCGCCAGGAGGAGGCCGAGGCCGGGGCGGGGCTTCCGGACCTCTTCCGGAAGGCCCTCCAGGAGCCTCAAGACGGTGTGAGCCAGGCCCCGTTCCAAAAACCCCTGGCCCTCCTTCAAGAGGAGGTCCGCGGCGTGGCCGTAGCGGCCCGCCTCCAGGAGGAGCTCCGCCGCCCGCACCCCCTCGCCCCGCCCCAGGGCCTCCCGGGCCGCCCGGTCCAGGAGGGCCCGGGCCTCGGCGGGGGGGAGGAGACCTTTTAGGGCCGAGCGCACCAGGGGGTGGAAGGCGAGCCGCCCCTCCCGCCTTTCCAGGAGGAGGTCCTCCGCGAAGGGGAGGAGGGCCTCCGCCTCCTCCTCCGCCACCTCCCCCCGGAGGGCCAGCCGGGCCGCCTCCAGGAGCACCGCCTCGGGCAGGCCGTAGGCCAGGTAGCCCAGAAGCCCCTCCCCGCTCACCACGGCCCTTTCCGGGCGCAGGCCCCTCCGCATGGCGAGGAGGAGGGCCCTGAGGCCCAAGGGCCAGCCCCGCACCAGGCTCAGGGCCCGCTCCACCTCAAAGGGGGGGAGCTCGGGGGCCAGGGCCTGGGCCAGGCGGCAGGCCTCCTCGGGGTCAAAGGCCAGCTCCCGCTCCCCGATGACCCGGAGGAAGGCGAAGGGGGCCGAGCGGCGGGTGAGGACCAGGATCTTCAGGCCGGGCAGGCGCAGGAGGTCCTGGAGGAGGCGGATCGTGGCCGGGCTTTCCCCCCGGTGGGCCTCGTCCAGGAGGAGGAGGTGGGGGCCAAGCCCCCCCAGGGCCTCCATCAGGGCCTCCAGGGCCCGGGGCCAGGCCCCCTGTTCCAGGAGGGCCTCCGCCCCTTCCAGGGCCAGCCCCCGCTGGGCCCGGTAGGCGGCCAGGAGGTGCCAGAGGAGGAGGGCGGGGTCCTTGGCCTCCTCGGAGAGGGCCAGGTAGACCCCGGGGAACTCCGTGGCCAGGGCCGTCTTCCCGTACCCCGCCCCCCCGGCCAGGGCCAGGCCGGGGCTTCCCTCAAAGGCCTGGGCCATGAGGCGGAGGAGGCGTTCCCGCCGCACCTCCTTGGCCAGGCGGGGGGGGAGGAGCCTCGAGGGGGGCACCGGGTAGGGCACGCCCCCAGTCTAAACCGCCCCCGCCCGTGTAACGGGGCTGTAACACCCGGCCCCTAACCTGGGGGAGGAAGGAGGGCAAGGGGTGTACCTTAGGGCCCTTGGGGTCTACCTGCCGGAAGGTCGCATGGGGGCGGAGGAGATCGCCCGGCGCTCGGGGCTTCCCCCGGAGGTGGTGCGGGAGAAGCTGGGGATCCTGGAGAAGGCCGTTCCCGGCCCCCAGGACCACCCGGCGGAGATGGCCGCCTGGGCGGCCGAGAGGGCCCTTTCCGCCGCGGGCTTTTCGGGTGGGGGGGTGGATTGGGTGCTCTCCATCGTGGAGGAGCACAAGGACTACCCCGTCTGGGCCACCGCCCCCTACCTGGCCCGGCGGGTGGGGGCCTGGGGGGCGAAGGGGATGGACCTCAACCAGAAGTGCGCCTCCTTCCTGGGGGCCCTGGAGGTGGCCCGGGGCCTCTTCGCCACCCGGAAGGCGGTGGGGGCCATCCTGGTGGCGGGGGGGTACCGCAACGGGGACCTGGTGGACTACGCCGACCCCCACACCCGCTTCCTCTACGACCTGGCCGCGGGGGGCGCCGCCGCCCTCCTCACCCGGGAGGGCCCGGGCTTGAAGCTTCTGGGCCTCGCCCACCGCATGGACCCGGAGCTGGCCTTGGCCGTGAAGGTCCCCGTGGGGGGGACCCGCCTCCCCCTCACCCCAGAGACCCTCGAGGCCTACCGCCTCCGGGTGGAGGACCCCGAGGGGATGAAGGCCCGGCTGGACGCCACCTCCATCCCCACCTTCCTCGGGGTGATCCGGGAGGCGTTGGAGGAGGCGGGGTACGGGGAGGCGGACCTGGACTACCTGGCCCTCCTCCACATGAAGCGCTCCGCCCACCGGGCGGTCTTGGAGGGGCTGGGCCTGAGGCCGGAGCAGTCCGTCTACCTGGAGCGCTTCGGCCACCTGGGCCAGCTGGACCCCCTCCTCTCCCTGAAGCTGGCCTGGGAGGAGGGGCTTCTCAAGGAGGGGAGCCTGGTGGCCCTGGCCGCGGCGGGCGTGGGCTACTTCTACGGGGCGGCGGTGCTCCGCCTCGAGGGGAGGCTCTATGCTTAACCCCAACTGGCTGGAACGGCTTGCGGCCTACCACCCCGAGCGGCGGGCGGTCTTCTTCCGGGACCGCTGGCTCACCTACGGGGAGCTCTACGAAAGGGCCCGGCGCGCCGCGGCCACCCTGAAGGCCCTGGGGGTGGGCCCTGGGGACCGGGTGGGCCTCCTTTCCTGGAACCACCCCGCCTACCTGGACCTCCTCTTCGCCGCGCCCCTCCTCGGCCACATCCTCGCCCCCTTCAACCACCGCCTAAGCCTCCCCGAACTCCTGGCCCTCCACGCCTACGCCGCCCCCCGGGTCCTCTTCTACGGGGAGGGCTTCCGGGAGGCGGCGGAGGCCCTGGACCCCCGGGCCCTGCCCCTCTCCGCCCTCCTGGAGGGGGAGGGGGAGCCCCCGGAAGGGTACGCGCCCGGCCTCGAGGACCCCGCCCTGCTCCTCTTCACCGGGGGGACCACGGGCCTGCCCAAGGGGGCCCTCATCCCCTACCGCCAGCTCCTCCTGAACGCCCTGGAGACGGCCTTCGCCTGGGGGCTTTCCCGGGAGGACCGCTACATCCTGGCCACCCCCATGTTCCACGCCGCCCTGAACGCCCTGGCCACCCCCCTCCTCTACCTGGGGGGGGAGGTGGTCATCGAGGAGCGCTTCCAGCCCGAGGAGTACCTGGAGCTTTTGCGCCGCCACCGGCCCACGATCCTCTTCCTGGTGCCCACCATGTTCGCCATGCTTCTGGAAAGCCCCGCCTTTGCCGAAACCGACCTCTCCTCCGTGCGCTTCGCCATCTCCGGGGGTGCCCCCTGCCCGGCCCCGGTGCGGGAGGCCTTCCGGGCCCGGGGGGTGCGCTTCAAGCAGGGCTACGGCCTCACGGAGTGCGGGGTGAACTGCTTCACCTTTGAACTGGAGGAGGCGGAGGCCTATCCGGAGAGCGTGGGCCGCCCCATGCCCCACCTCTGGGCCCGGATCGTGCGGGAGGACGGGGGGGAGGCGGGCGTGGGGGAGGCGGGGGAGCTTTGGCTTTCCGGGGGCGTGGTCATGAAGGGCTACTACAACCGTCCCGAGGAGAACGCCAAGGTCTTCGCCTTTGACGGGGCAAGGCTTTGGCTGAAGACCGGGGATCTGGCCTTCCGGGACGAAGGGGGGCGGTACTACATCGCCGGCCGGAAGAAGGAGATGTTCATCTCCGGGGGGGAGAACGTCTACCCGGTGGAGGTGGAGCGGGCCCTCTACGACCACCCCGCGGTGAAGGAGGCGGCGGTCATCGGGGTGCCCGACCCCCGCTGGGGGGAGGTGGGGGCGGCCTTCGTGGTCCTGAAGGCCCCCCTGGACCCGGAGGCCCTTAGGGCCTTCCTTAGGGGGCGCCTTGCGGGGTACAAGGTCCCCAAGCACCTCTTCTTCCTGGAGGAGCTTCCCAAGACCGGACCCGGCAAGGTGCAGAAGGAGGCCTTGAGGAAGCTATGGGAGGAGCGCCATGGTGCGGCTTAGGTACAAGGTGGAGGGGGAGGGCCCCCAGGCGGTCCTTCTGAACGGGCTCTTCCAGCGGCTGGAGAGCTGGGACCCCGTCCTGCCCCACCTTCCCGGCTATACCCTCCTCCGCTACGACATGCGAGGCCAAGGGGAGAGCGAGGCCCCGGAAGGGGTCTACACCCCCGCCCTCCACGCGGAGGACCTCCTAGCCCTCCTGGACCGGCTGGGGTGGGAAGGGGCGGCCCTGGTGGGCCTTTCCAACGGGGGGGTGGTGGCCCTGGAGGCCGCCCTCCGGGCTCCGGAGCGCTTCTCCGCCCTCGTCCTCTGCTGCACCACCCCCTACCTGGATCCGGCCCTCCGGGCCAAGGCGGAAAGCTGGCTCCACGCCCTCCGGGCGGGGGGCACCCCCTTGCGCCTCCGGGTGGCCCTGCCCTGGGTCTTTGGGGCGGGCTTCCTGAACGCCCACCCGGAGCTCCTAGGGGCGGGCCTGGAGGCCCTCCTGGCCCAGGCCCCCTCTCCTGAGGCCCAGGAGAGGCTCCTCCTCGGCTTCCTGGCCCTGGAGGACCTGAGGCCCCGCCTCCGGGGGCTCTCCCTCCCGGCCCTGGTCCTCTACGGAAAGGAGGACCTCCTCTTCCCCCGGCCCTACGCCGAGGCCCTGGCGGAGGCCCTGGGGGGGAGGCTTCAGGGCCTTCCCGCGGGCCACGCCGCCCCCCTCGAGGCCCCCCAGGCCTTCGCCGAGGCGGTGCGGGCCTTTCTGGAGGTGAACCGTGCTTAGCTATCTGGAACGCGGAAGCGGCTTCCCCCTGGTCCTGGTCCACGGCAACTTCGCCTCTAAGGAATGGTGGCGGGGCCTCCTGGAAGACCCCCCTGAGGGGGTCCGGCTCCTCGCCCCCGACCTCCCCGGCTTCGGGGATAGCCCCGCCCCCCCGGACTTCACCCCCTCCATCCCCGCCTACGCGGAGGCCCTGAGGGGCTTCCTGCGGGCGGTGGGGGCGGAGGAGGCGGTCCTCCTGGGCCACTCCCTGGGGGGTGCGGTGGCCATGGAGGCCGCCTGGGAGGGGACGAAAGGCCTCGTCCTCCTGAACTCCGCCCCCCCCTCGGGCCTCAGGACCCCGGAGGCCTACTACCCCATCCTGGAGTCCTACCGGGAGAACCGGGAGGCCCTGGCCGCCGCCCTCGCGGCCATGGCCCCCACCCGTAGGCCCCCCTGGTTCCCTGAGCTCGTGGACCGCGCCCAGAGGATGCACCCCGCCCACTTCCAGGGGAACGCCCGGGCCCTCTCCGCCTGGCGGCTCCAGCGGCCCTACGGGGGCCCGGTCCTGGTCCTCTATGGGGCCCTGGACCCCCTGGTCTCCCGGGCCATGGCCGAGGAGACCGCGGCCTTCTTCCCCCGGGGGCGGCTTTTGGTGCTGGAGGGGGTGGGCCATTCCCTGAACCTCGAGGACCCGCCCCGGCTTAAGGCCATCCTGGAGGCGTTTTTAGGGGAGGTGATGGGATGAGGTTCAAGGTGGGGGACCGGGCCAGCTACACCCAGACCCTTTCCGAGGCCCACGTGGCCCTCTTCGTGGGGGCGGTGGGGGACACCAACCCCCTCCACGTGGACGAGGCCTACGCGGCCAAAAGCCGCTTCGGCCGCCGCATCGCCCAGGGGATCTTGGTGGCGGGCCTCATCTCCACGGTGATCGGCACCAAGCTCCCCGGCACGGGGGCCATCTACCTCTCCCAGACCCTGCGCTTCCTGAAGCCCACCTTCCTGGGGGACACGGTCACGGCCACCGCGGTGGTCAAGGCCGTGCGCGAGCGGGCCAAGGGGGGCTACGTCCTCACCCTGGACACCTTCTGCGAGAACGCCCGGGGGGAGCGGGTCCTGGAGGGGGAGGCGGTGGTGCTCTACGAACCCGAGGGCGTAGGCCCTGGGGAACAAGGAGGTGGTCAAGGTGCGTAAAGCGGTGGCGGTTCTCCTGTTGGCCGGTCTGGCCCTGGCCCAGACCCAGGTGCGGGTGGGCGTGCTCCTGCCCCTTTCCGGGGTCTCCTCCGTGTCCGGGAAGGCGGCCCTAAACGGCATCCAGCTGGCGGCGGAGGAGGTGAACGCGGGGGGCAAGGTGCGGTTGGAGCTGGTGGTGGCCGACGACGGCACCGACCCGGCCAAGGCGGTGCCCGCCTTCACCAAGCTCATGACCGTGGACCGGGTGGACATCGTCATCGGGGGCCTGGCCAGCGGCGTGACCTTCGCCCTCTCGGGGCCCGTGAAGCAGTACGGGCCGCTTTTCCTCTGCATCGGGGCGGCCAGCAGCGTGGTGGAACAGGCCTTTGAGGGGTACCCCCTCTTCTTCCACTACCACCCCTGGGACTACCACAACGTGGCCGCGGCCCTGCAGTTCTTCGCCCATCTGAAGGAAGCCCATGGGGCCAAAAAGGTGGCGGTGCTCTACGAGGACGGCCCCTTTGGCTCTGCGGGGATCGCGGTCTACAAGCAACAGCTGGAGAAGCTGGGCTACCAGGTCCAGGCCGAGCCCTACAAGGCAGGCAGCGGCCAGTTCACCCCCATCCTCACCCGCTTCCGCTCCTTCGCCCCCGACATCCTCTACTGGATCGGCTACGACGTGGACGCCTTGCCCATCGCCGCCCAGGCCCGGCAGGTGGGCCTCAGGCCCAAGCTCATCTATGGGGCCCCGCCCTCCTGGCCCATTGGGTTTGAGAAGAACCCCCTCTCCAACGACATCGCCGGCATGACCGCTTGGCTGCCCACGGTGGCCAACGCGGAGTCCCGCCGCTTCGTGGCCGCCTACCAGAAGAAGTACGGGGAGGTCACGGAGGAGTACATGGCCCCCATGGGCTACGCCATCGTGAAGAGCCTGGCCCTGGCGGTGGAGCGGGCGGGGAGCGCGGACAAGGCGAAGGTGGCCGAGGCCCTGGCCGGGGTGCGGATGAACACGCCCTTCGGGCCCCTCGCCTTCAAGCCCTCGGACACCGGCAAGACCCGCTACCAGGGCTTTGGCCCGGAGATCTGGTTCCAGTTCCAGTACCTTGGGGGCTCGAGGCGCCCCGTCTTCCCCCTGGATAAGGCCGCCCGGCCCCTGCGCTACCCTGGGGAGTACCACCTCCGCTGATGGAACTCCTCCTCCAGACCCTCCTCAACGGGATTCTGGCCGCCGGGGTCTACGCCCTGGTGGCCACGGGCCTGGCCCTCTCCTTAGGGGTGGTGGGGATCGTCAACTTCGCCCACGGGGAGTTCCTCATGCTGGGGGCCTTCCTCTCCTACTTCCTCTTCCTCCTCCGGGGGGTGGACCCCCTTCTCGCCCTGGGCCCCGCTTTCCTGGCGGCCTTCCTGGTGGGGGCCCTGGCCTACCGCGGCCTCATCCGCCCCGTCCTTAGGGCCCCCGAGCTCAACCAGATGCTCCTCACCTTCGGGCTTTCCGTCCTCCTGCAGAACCTGGCCCTCCTCCTCTTCGGGGCGGACACCCGGGTGGTGGCCCCTCCCTACCAGGCGGCCACCCTCACCCTGGGGCCCTTCTTCCTGGGGGCCGTGCCTCTCGGGGCCTTTCTCCTCTCCTTGGGCCTCCTCCTCTTCCTCCACCTCTTCCTCACCCAAAGCCGCCTGGGGCTCGCCGTGCGGGCCGTGGCCCAGAACCGGCTGGCCCCGGGGCTTCTCGGGATTGAGACGGACCGGATCTACCTCCTGGCCTTCGGCCTCTCCGCAGGCCTGGCGGGGGTGGCGGGGGTGATGCTTTCCGTCCTCCTCTACGCCAGCCCCACGGTGGGCTTCGTCTACACCCTGAAGTCCTTCGCCATCGTGGCCCTGGCGGGCCTGGGGAACCTGAAGGGGGTGGTCCCCGCCGCCCTGCTCCTGGCGGTGGCCGAGGCCCTGGTGAGCACCTACGTGCCCGGGGGGGGCGGCCTGGTGGAGGCGGTCTTCTTCCTGGTCCTCTTTCTGGCCCTGGTCCTGCGCTCCTGGGCTGCGGCCCGGGCTTTGGGGGGGGTATGAGGCGCCTCCTTTGGCCCCTCCTCTTCCTCCTCCTCATCCTCCTTCCCCTCCTCCCCTTGGGGGCCTGGCGGGCCTTTGCCCTGGACGTGGCCGTCTTCCTCTACCTCACCGTGGCCCTGGCCCTGGCCTGGGACCTGGTGGCCCGGAGCGGCCAGCTCTCCCTGGCCCATGGGGGCTTTTTCGGCCTGGGGGCCTACGCCGCGGGGCTTTCCGCCCCGGGGCTCGGCACCCTGCCCGCCCTCCTCCTTGGGGGGGTGGTGGCGGCCCTCATGGCCCTCCTCCTGGGGGCGGCCACCGGTAGGCTCCACGGCCTCTACTTCGCCATCGCCAGCCTGGCCTTCAGCGAGGTGCTCCGCACCCTGGCCCTGAAGCTCCCCTTCACCGGGGGGCCCATCGGCCTGCCCGTGGCCCCGCCCTTCGGGGGGGTCTGGCCCCTGGCCCCCTACTTCCTGGCCCTCTTGGCCCTGGCCCTGGCGGTGGGGGTGAGCCTTTGGGCGGAGGGGAGCCCGTTCCGCCTGGCCCAGGCGGCCACCCGCCAGGGGGAGGCGGTGGCCCGGGTCCTGGGGGTGAGCACGGTGCGGGTCAAGCTCCTCTCCCTCCTCCTGGGGAGCTTCCTGGCGGGGTTTGCCGGGGGCGTCTACGGGATGAAGGCCCTCTTCCTCACCCCCTACGATGCCTTCAGCCTAGGGCGGGCGGTGGAGGCCCTGGTCATCCCCATCTTCGGGGGGCTTTACACCACCCTGGGGCCCCTTCTGGGCGGGGCCATCCTGGTGGGGCTGGAGCAGGTCCTGAGGCTCGGGGTGGGGGAGGGGTACCTGGTGGTCTACGGGGGGCTTCTCATCGTGGCGGTCCTCTTCCTCCCCCGGGGGCTCATCGGGCTCGGGAGGCGCCGTGGCTAGGCTCCTCGAGGTCCACGCCCTGAGCAAGCGCTTCCTGGGCCTTAGGGCCCTGAACGGGGTCTCCTTTGTCCAGGAGGAGGGGGAGATCCTGGCGGTCATCGGCCCCAACGGGGCGGGGAAGAGCACCCTTTTAAACCTCATCTCCGGCCTCCTCAGGCCCGATGGGGGGCGGATCCTCTTCCAGGGGGAGGAGATCGCCCATCTCTCCCCGGAGGCCCGCACCTGGCGGGGCTTGGGCCGGGCCTTCCAGATCGTGAGCCCCTTTCCAGAGCTCACGGTGCGGGAAAACCTCCTGGTGGGGGCCCTTTTCGGCAAGCCGGGCACCTCCCGGAAGGAGGCCGAGGCCTGGGTGGAGGAGGTCCTGGAGCTCACGGGCCTCTGGCCCAAGCGGGAGGCCCCCGCCTCGGAGCTCACCCTCTTGGAGGACAAGCGGCTGGAGCTGGCCCGGGCCCTGGCCACCCGGCCCAGGCTCCTCCTCCTGGACGAGGTCATGGCCGGCCTCCGGCCCAAGGAGGTGGGGGAGGCGGTGGAGCTTTTGAAGCGGGTGCGGGCCCAGGGGGTGAGCATCCTCTTCATCGAGCACCTTATGCCCGCGGTGCGGGCCCTGGCGGACCGGGTGGTGGTCCTGGACCACGGGGAGAAGATCGCCGAGGGCCCCTACGAGGCCGTGGCCCAGGACCCAAGGGTGCGGGAGGCCTACCTGGGGAGGAAAGCATGAGGCTCAAGGTGGAGGGGTTGGAGGCCGGCTACGGTAAGGCCCAGGTCCTCTTCGGGGTGGACCTGGAGGTGGGGGAGGGGGAGATGGTGGCCCTCCTGGGGGCCAACGGGGCGGGGAAGACCACCACCCTTAGGGCCCTTTCCGGCCTGGTCCGCCCCTGGCGGGGCCAGCTTCTCCTGGACGGCCTGGACCTCAGGCCCCTTTCCCCGGCCAGGAGGGCCCGGCTGGGTCTTGGCCACGTCCCCGAGGGGCGCCAGCTCTTCCCCCTCATGACCGTGGAGGAGAACCTCCGTTTAGGAGCGGCCTTCCTGGCCCCCGGGCGGGAGAAGGAGGGCCTCGAGCGGGCCTACGCCCTCTTCCCCAGGCTTGGGGAAAGGCGGGGCCAGCTTGCGGGCACCCTCTCCGGCGGGGAGCAGCAGATGCTGGCCATCGCCCGGGCCCTCATGGGCTTCCCCCGGATCCTCCTGGTGGACGAGCCCTCCTTGGGGCTTTCCCCAAGGCTGGCGGAGGAGGTCCTCCTGGCCCTGGTCCAGGTGGTCCGGGAGGGGACCGGGGTCCTCCTGGTGGAGCAGAACGTGGCCCTTTCCCTGGAGGTGGCCGGGCGGGCCTACGTCCTGGAGGGGGGGCGGGTGGTCCTGGAGGGCCCCGCCCCCCTTCTGCGGGAGGACCCCCGGGTCCGGGAGGCCTACCTGAGCCTCTAGACTGGGACCATGAAGGGAAAGACGGCTTTGGTTACCGGAGCGGCTAGCGGCATCGGGCGGGCCATCGCCGAGGCCCTGGCGGGGGCGGGGGTGCGGGTTCTGGTGCACGACCTCCGCCCCGAGGGGGAGGAGGTGGCCCGGCGGATCGGGGGGGTCTTCCTGCAGGCGGACCTCGCGGACCCGGAGGGGGTGCGGGCCCTGGGGGAGCGGGCCGCGGCCTTTGGGGTGGACATCCTGGTGAACAACGCGGGCTTCCAGCACATCGCCCCGGTGGAGGAGTTTCCCCTGGAGGTCTGGCAGCGGATGCTCCAGGTGATGCTCACCGCGCCCTTCCAGCTCATCCGGGCCCTCCTGCCGGGGATGAAGGCCCGGGGGTGGGGTCGGATCGTGAACATCGCCAGCGTGCACGGGCTGGTGGCGAGCCCCTACAAGTCGGCCTACATCAGCGCCAAGCACGGGCTTTTGGGCCTCACCAAGACCGTGGCCCTAGAGGCGGGGGCCTTTGGGGTGACGGTGAACGCGGTGTGCCCGGCCTACGTGCGCACCCCCCTGGTGGAGGGGCAGGTGGCGGACCAGGCGCGCACCTTGGGGATTTCCGAGGGGGAGGTTCTGGAGAAGGTCTTCCTGGCGCAGGCGGCGGTGAAGCGGCTGATTGAGCCGGAGGAGGTGGCGGAGCTCGTCCTCTTCCTGGTGTCGGAGAAGGCGGGGGCGGTGACGGGGGCGGCCTGGCCCATCGACCTGGGCTGGACGGCGCGGTAGGCCTTGAGGCCGGCCTAAGGGGCCAGGGGCAGGGCCCGCCCCGCCACCAGGAGGTAGGCCTCCTTCGCACGCTGGGCGAAGCGCGCGTTCACCTCTCCTAGGAGGTCCCGGTAGCGCCGGGCGAGGGGGTTAGCGGGGACGATCCCCATACCCACCTCGTTGGACACGGCGATGACCCGCTTGTTGCTCCCCTCCACCGCTTGGAGGAAGCGCTCCGCCTCCTCCAAGGGGTCCAGGCCCGCCTCCAGGAGGTTCGCCACCCAGAGGGTGAGGCAGTCCACCACCACCACCCCGTGCCGGGCCCGGCCCAGGGCCCCCACCAGGTCCAGGGGCTCCTCCAGGGTCTCCCAGGTGGGGGGGCGCTCCCTCCGGTGGCGGGCGATCCTCTCGGCCATCTCCTCGTCCCGGGCCTCGGCGGTGGCGATGAGGGTGGCGAAGGGGCCGGCGAGCCGCTGGGCCAGGCGGCTCTTGCCGCTCCTCGCCCCTCCCAAGAGGAGGACGAGGCCCGGGGGGGGTGGGGGGTCGGGGGCCTGGAGGGGCCTCGAGGCCGGATAGATCTTCCCCGTGAGGCCCAGGGCCCGGTGGAGGACCTTGAGGTCCAGGTGCCTTTCCAGGGCGTCCGCCAGGGCATCCAGGGCCTCCTCCAGGCCCCTCGCCCTCCGGCCGAAGAGGGCCTCCTGCACCCCGGGATCCTCCAGGAGGCCGTGGAGCCAGGTGGCGAGGAGGGGGCCTTCCTGGTGCACGAGGGGAAGGCCCTCCCCGTGGTGGATCTCGTAGCCTTGGACCTCGAGGCCGTTGAGCCGGCCCCAGAAGCCCGTGAGGCCCGAAAGGCGCACCCCCTTGCGGGCCACGGTCTTCTCCTGGCGCATGGCCACCCGGAAGGGGAGGAGGCCAAGCCCGGGGAAGACCCCCCGCCGCTCCACCCCCTCCTCGTCCCGGATCTCCCGGGCCAGCATCTCCGCCCCGCCGCAGACCGCGAGGAGGGGCTTGCCGGCCTCGAGGTGGGCCCTTAGGAGGGGGAGGAAGGCCCTAAGCCAAGGGAGGTCCTCCGCGGGCAGGCGGCTTCCCGGGAGGATGAGGAGCTCCACCCCCTCCGCCTCCTCGGGGGTCCTGGCGTGGCGGAAGTCCGAAAGCTCCGAAAGGGGCCAGAACTCGTCCAGGTTGGCCGCATGGGGGTAGCGGAGGAGGGCCACCCGCATCCCCTTGCCCCCCCTTGGCCGGTGGCGGAAGCCGTCCTCCTCCGGGAGCTCCAGGGGGAGCATGGGGAGGGTGCCCAGGACCCTCACCCCCGTCCAGCCCTCCAGGAGGCCGTAGGCCGGCTCCAGGAGGCTCAGGTCCCCCCGGAACTTGTTGAACACAAAGCCCAGGAGCCGCTCCCGGTGGTTCCCCAGAAGGGCCCAGGTGCCGAAGAGGGCGGCCAAGGCCCCTCCTTGGTCCACGTCCGCCACCAGGAGGGCCCGGGCGTCTGCCCACTCCGCCACCTTGAGGTTCACCAGGTCCGGCCAGAGGTTCCGCTCCACCGGGCTTCCCGCCCCCTCCAGCACCAGGAGGTCGTACTCCTTTTGGAGGTCCTCCAGGGCCTCCCGCACCGGGGCCTCCAGGTGGGGCCTCCGTTCCCGCCAGGAAAGCCCCGAGAGGAAGGGGTCCACCCGCCCCAGGACCACCACCTGGCTCCCCCTTTCCCCGAAGGGCTTGATGAGGACGGGGTTCATGCGCACCTCGGGCGGGACCCCGGCGGCCAGGGCCTGGAGCCACTGGGCGCTGGCCATCTCCCCGCCCTCGGCCACCCGGGCGTGGTTGGCCATGTTCTGGGCCTTGAAGGGGGCCACCTTGAGCCCCAGGCGGCGGAAGTGGCGGAGGAGCCCCGCGGCGAGGAGGCTTTTTCCCACCCCGCTCCCCGTACCCCAGACCATGAGGGCCTTAGCCCGTCCCAAGGCGTCCCCCCCTAGCCTCGAGCCGCCTCTTCTCCGCGTTCATCCAGGGGCCTAGCCCCCTTGAGCACCCTTCGCATTCTTCCTCTCCTCGGGGGTGAGCGCCAGGGCCTCCACCGGCCAGGGGCTGTCCTGGAGGGGCTCCGGCACCCGCCCGATGCGCTCCAGGGGCGGGAGGTCGGTCCGGGCCACCACCCGGAGGTCCGGGTCCGCGCTGCCCCGGGCCCAGGAGCCGAAGAGGTGGACCCCTTCCAGGGTAAAGGCCCCCTTCGGCCGGGCCGCGGCCTCCTCCAAGTAGGCCTTAAGGCGCCCCTCCACCCCTTCAGTCTACCGGAACCCCCGGAAGGATCTCCTCCAGGGCCTCCAGGAGGGCCTCTATGGCCTCCTCCTTCTGGGCGGAAAGCCTTAGCCACTGGGGGAGGCCGAAGCTGGTGGCGTCCCGCACCCTTATCCCCCGGGCCCTTAGGGCCCTCGCCACCTCCGTGGCCCGCCCCACCCGCACCAGGAGGAAGTTGGCGGGGCTTTCCCGTACGGAAAGGCCCAAGGCCCTTAGCCCCTCCGCCAGCCTCCGCCTCAAGCGGTGGAGCTCCTCCTTGGTCTTCTTCAACCAGGCCTGGGCCTCCGGGTCCAGGTGGCCGAAGAGGAGGGCCTCCCCGTAGACGGAGAGGGGCCAGCTGGGGGCCAGGTGCTGGAAGTGGGTGAGGTCCAGGGGGGCGAGGAGGTACCCCGCCCTTACCCCTGTGAGGCCGTGGGCCTTGTTGGGGCTCAAGAGCCGCCAGGCCCCTTCCGGTAGGGGCACGGGGGCCTCCAGGAGGTCGTGGTAGGCCAGGTCCAACACCAGGGCGGTGTGGCCCCTTTGGGCGGTCCGGGCCGCCTCCTCCAAGAAAGGATAGACCTCCCCCGTGGGGTTGTTGGGCACGCAGAGGAAGGCCAGGCCGGCCCGGGGGAGGAGCCTCAGGAAGTGCTCCGGATCCCTCGCCTCCCACAGGGGCAGGTCCAGGGCCTTGGCCGCCCGGGCGTACTCGCTGAAGGTGGGGGGGAGGAGGAGGATGGGGCCCCTCAGGTAGGTCCAGCGGGCCAGGCGGTGGATGAGCTCGCTGGTCCCCGTGCCCACGGCCACGTGGGTCTCCGGCACCCCGTAATGCCCCGCCAGGGCCCGGCGGAGCCTGCGGTAGAGGGGGTCGGGGTAGCGGCTGGGGTCCGCCCGCCGGAGGTGGTCCAGGATGACGGGGTTGGGCCCCAGGGCGTTGGCGTTGGTGGAGAAGTCGTAAAGGGGTTCTGGGCCGTCGTCCGTGCCCCCGTGGATGGGCTTCAGCACGTCGTCGATCACTCCCCCTATCCTAGCCCTCCCCCAGAGGGAAACCTTGGCCTGGGCCCCAAAGGGAAGCCCTCGCCCCAGGGGGCGAGGGCTTTGGGAGACTTAGTTCAGGGCCGCTTTAGCCAGAAGGTGTAGCTTCCAGAGCCCGAGTAGGCGTAGATCCGCCAACGGTAGTATCCGCTTTGGCCGTAGTAGCGGATGCTTTCGGTGGAGGTGGTGCCGGTGGAGCTGGCCACCGTGGTCCAGGCGCTGCCGTTCCAGCGCTGGAGGTAGAGGTCAAAATCCGCGTTGCTCGGCCCTTGGAGGTAGCCCTCATGAGTCCCGGCGGCGCTGTAGTAGTAGCTTCCATTGGGTTGGTAAGCGGACTGGCCGGTGCTAAGGCTTCCCGTGTAGGTTTCACACCCCGTGCACGGGGAGGGCGAGGAAGAGGAGCTTAAGAGGCTGTAGAGGAGACGGTTGGGAGAACCGGTTCCGATGCCCGAGAGTTTGTTGGTGGTAGCCCCATTGAGGATGGCCGAGGTCACCTGGGACGGGGTAGCGGTGGGGTTCTGCTGTAGGTACAGGGCGGCTACCCCGGCCACGTGGGGGGTGGCCATGGAAGTCCCGTTAAGGGTGGAGGTGGCGGTGTCCGAGGTGTACCACGCCGACAGGATGCTTTGGCCCGGTGCGAAGATGTCCAGGCAGCTTCCGTAGTTGGAGAAGCTGGCCCGGGCGTCGGTGGAGGTGGTGGCCCCCACGGTCACGGCCTCCGGCACCCTGGCTGGGGAATAAAGGCAGGCATCCTGGTTGTCGTTCCCTGCCGCTACCGCGTAGAACACCCCTGCGGCGATGGAATTCTTAACCGCGTTGTCTAAGGCGGTGGAGGCCCCCCCTCCCAGGCTCATGTTGGCCACCGCCGGTTTCACGTGGTTCCGGGTAACCCAGTCCACGCCGGCGATCACCCCGGAGTTGGTGCCCGAGCCGTTGCAGTCTAGAACCCTGATCGCGTAGAGACGGGCCCCCTTGGCCACGCCGTAGGTGGCTCCGCCGATGGTGCCGGCCACATGGGTACCGTGGCCGTTGCAGTCCTGACCGTTGCCCCCTAAGGCGTCGTAGGCCACCTGGGCCCGTCCGCCGAAATCCTGATGGGTGGTGCGGATGCCCGTGTCGATTACGTAAACGTTGACCCCTTGGCCGGTGGCGTTGTAGGTGTATCCTCCGTCCAAGGGCAGGCTCCGCTGGTCAATCCGGTCCAGCCCCCAGGGTGGGGAGGTCTGCACTGCATAGGCCTGGACATAGGCGTCTTGTTCTATGAAGGCCACCCTGGGGTCTTTGCGCAGGGTGTTCAGGGCCTGGGGGGTTAGCTCAGCGGCAAAGCCGGGCAGGGCGGCGGTGTAAACTTGGTCCACGCGGGCCTCCATGGGGGAGAGCCCTAAGGTGGTTAGGATATCCCCTTGGGCCAGGGCCTTGACCGCTTGGGCGCTCTCTTTTTTGAAAACCACGATGTACCGGTCGGGGATGGCGTTGGGGTTGTCCGTGCCGTAGAGGGGAGCTTCCTGGATCTCGGTGTTGCCGGGTACTTCCCCCGTTGGGGTTTGGCAGCCCCAGAGCCCAAATAAAGCTGCGCTCCATAGGATAAGCCACTGATAACGCATATGGTCCTCCCAAACAGCGTTTAGCCTTTTAAGGCCGAGGGGGACTATACCGGGTTTCGGGGTGGGTGTCAAGAGGCCCTTAGAGGGCCACCCCCAGAAGCCCCCCGAAGGCGTACCCCAGCCCGCCCACCAGCCACACCCCTCGGCGGAGGTCCCGGGGGGTGGGGGAGGGGGCCAGGGGGTTCAGGGCGTAGGCCCCCCGTTTCCTGAGGCGCACCCCGAGCCTCAGGGCCAGGGCGGCCATGGGGTAGCCGGCGTTGGGGGAGGGGGTCTTCCGGGCCTCCCCCGGGAGCCTGGGCCAGAGCCGGGGCGGGCAGAGGAGGAGGCCGGCGAGCCGTGCGGGAAGGAGGTTCAGGAGGTCGTCCGCCCGGGCGGCGAAGGCCCCCCTCTCCCCGTGCTCGGGGTAACCCCACATGGCGTCCGCGGTGTTGGCGTAGCGGTAGAGGGCGGCCCCTCCCAGGCCCAAGAGGGCGAAGTAGAGGAGGGGGGCCAAGAGGCTATCCGAGAGGTTTTCCGCCAAGCTCTCCAAGGCCGCCTCCCGCACCTCCTCCGGGCTTAGGTCCGCTGTTTTCCGGCTTACGATGCGCCCCAGGCGGTTTTGGCCGGCCTCGAGGCCCTCCCCCAGGGCCCTTTCCACCGCCAGGACCTCGGAGAGGAGCATCCTCAGGCTGAAGAGGGGCTTGAGGAGGAGGCCCAGGAGGGCCCACCCCCAGGCGAGGGGCCTCAGGAGGAGGTCCAGGAGGAAGGCGGGGAGGGCGAAGAGGATCGCCCCAAGGGTCCAGTAGAAGGCCCCGGACCAAAACCCTCTCACCCGGGGCCAGGCCCACCCCAGGTACCGGCCCATGAGGACCACGGGGTGGAGCCTAGAGGGGGGTTCCCCAAAGAGGGCGTCCAGGAGGAGGGCGAGGAGGAGGCTCATCCGAGCCCGTCCAGGACCCGGTGGGGCCAGTCCACCACCACCACGTGCCCGGGGGGCACCAGCCCGTCCTCCCCCAGGGCCCGGAGCACCGCCCGCACCACCCCCCCGTGGGTGAAGAGGAGGCTGGGCTCCCGAAGCGTTTCCAGAAAACGGAAAACTCTTTCTTGAAAATCCTCCAGGGTTTCTCCGCCGGGGGGCCGGAAGCCCTGGAAACGGAGGAGGGCTTCCTTGTGCACCGGGTCCAGCCCTTCCCAAAGGGCCCCCTCCAGGAGGCCGAAGTGGATCTCCCTGAGGCTTGGGGTGGCCTGGGGGGCGAAGCCCGCCAGCTCCGCCGTCCTCAGGGCCCGCCTCAGGTCCGAGCTGTGGGCGGGAAGGGGAGGGAGCCTCTCCCTAAGGGCCTTTGCCTGGGCCTCCCCCTCCGGGGTGAGGGGCAGGTCCGTCCAGCCCAAAAGCCGCCCCTCCCGGTTCCATTGGGTTTCCCCGTGGCGCACGAGCCAAAGCTCCATGCCACCCCAAGCTTACCCCTTTGACGCGGGGGGAGGAGCCTCCTTAGGATGCTCCCATGGACCTCGAGACCCTCCAGGCGGCCAAGGCGCGGATGGCCCAGCTCACCAAGCCCCCCCGGGCCTTGGGGGTTTTGGAGGAGGTGGCCGTGCGCCTTGCGGCCATCCAGGGGCGGGTGAAGCCCGAGCTGGGCCCCGGGGCGGTGGTGGTGGCGGCGGCGGACCACGGGGTGTTGGCGGAGGGGGTTTCCGCCTACCCCCAGGAGGTCACCTTCCAGATGGTCCTGAACTTCCTCCGGGGCGGGGCGGCCATCAACCGCTTCGCCCAGGCGGCGGACTGCCGGGTCTACGTCCTGGACGTGGGGGTGAAGGGGGAGCTCCCCGAGCACCCGGGGCTCCTTAGGGCCAAGGTGCGCCCAGGGACGGCCAACCTGGCCCGGGAGGCCGCCATGACCCTGGAGGAGGCGGAAAGGGCCCTCCAGGCGGGGAGGACGGCCGCCCGGAAGGCCCTTTCGGAGGGGGCCACCCTCCTCGCCGCGGGGGACATGGGCATCGGGAACACCACCGCGGCCGCGGCCCTTTCCGCCGCCCTCCTGGACCTTTCTCCTGAGGAGGTGGTGGGCCCGGGCACGGGGCTGGACGAGGAGGGCCTGGCCCGCAAGCGGCAGGCGGTGGCCCGGGCCCTGGCCCGCCTCCGCCCGGGGATGGGGCCCTTGGAGGTGGCCGCGGAGGTGGGGGGGCTGGAGCTCCTCGCCATCGCCGGGGTGTACCTGGAAGGGGCGGAGGCCGGGGTGCCCCTGGTGCTGGACGGGTTTCCCGTTTCCGCAGGCTTCCTCCTGGCCTACCGCCTAAAGCCCAAGGTCCTGGACTACGCCTTCGCCGGCCACCTCTCCCGGGAGCCGGGCCACCGGAGGGTCCTGGAGGCCCTGGGCCTGAGGCCCCTCCTCCAGCTGGACCTAGCTTTAGGGGAAGGCACGGGGGCGGTGCTGGCCATGCCCCTCCTCCGGGCCGCGGCGGCCATCCTCCACATGGCCACCTTCGCCGAGGCCGGGGTGAGCGGCCCGGTATCCTAAGGGCATGATCCTCACCACCGGCACCACGGTAGAGGGGCGCAGGGTGGAGGCCTACCTGGGCATCGTCTTCGGGGAGGCCATCGTGGGGGCCAACCTCTTCCGCGACCTCTTCGCCCAGATCCGGGACATCGTGGGCGGGCGGAGCGGGGCCTACGAGGCCGAGCTCAAGCGGGCCCGGGAGATCGCCCTAAGGGAGATGGAGGAGGAGGCCCGCCGCCTGGGGGCCGACGCGGTCATCGGGGTGGACATCGACTACGAGGTCCTTGGGGGCAACAACTCCATGCTCATGGTCACCGCCAGCGGCACCGCGGTGCGCCTGGCCCCCTAGCCCCTTGCGCGCCCTCCTCGCCGCCTTCGCCCTCCTCACCGTCCTCCCCCTGGGGCGGGCCTTCGCCCCGGAGGACCTCAAGGGGGCCTCGGCCTTCTTCCCCCTGGTGGGCTACGCCCTCGGGGGCCTCCTGGCCCTGGCCTCCCTCCTCCCCCTCCCCCCGGGGCTCCTGGGGGCCCTTCTCCTCGCCCTTTGGCTTGCCCTCACGGGCTTTTTGCACCTGGACGGGCTTCTGGACACCGCCGACGCCCTCCTTGGGGCCAAGCCCCGGGAGAAGCGCCTCGCCATCCTCAAGGACCCCCACCTGGGGGCCTTCGCCTTCGGGGTGGGGGGGCTTTACCTCCTCCTCAAGGGGCAGGCCTTGGCCCTTCTCCCAGAGCCCCTCTTCCTCCTCCTCCTCCCCGGCTTCGCCCGCTTCGCCTTCCTGCCCTTCCTCCAGCGTTACCCCCTGGCCCACCAGGGGATGGCCGCCCTGGTGCGGGGAGGGCCCCTTCTCCCTCCCTTCCTCCTGGCCCTGCCCTTTCCCATCCTCTACCCCGGGCCCGCCCTCCTGGCCTTCCTCGCGGCCTATGGGGTGGCCCGGCTGGCCCTGGCCCGGATAGGGGGGCTTACGGGGGACGTGCTCGGGGCCATGGTCGCCCTATCGGAGCTTGCGGGTCTGCTAGGGTATGCCCTATGGAGCGCCCTCCGCGCCTAAAACCTTACGGGAGGCCCACGGGGGAAAGACGGGGCCTGGTCTTGGTCTACACCGGGGACGGCAAGGGGAAGAGCACCGCCGCCTTCGGCCTGGCCCTCCGCGCCCACGGCCGGGGCCTTCGGGTGCGGGTCTTCCAGTTCATCAAGCACGAGGGGGCCCGCTTTGGGGAGCACCGGGCCTTCGCCCAGCTGGGGGTGCCCGTGGAGGGCCTGGGGGACGGCTTCACCTGGAAAAGCCGGGACCTGGAGCGCTCCCGGGCCCTGGCCTACGCGGGCTGGCAAAGGGCCAAGGAGGCCCTTCTCTCCGGGGCCTACGACCTCCTGGTCCTGGACGAGATCACCTACCCCATCCGCTACGGCTGGGTGCCCCTCGGGGAGGTCCTGGAGGCCCTAAAGGATAGGCCCCCCCACGTCCACGTGGTCCTCACGGGCCGGGGGGCTCCGGAGGCCCTTTTGGAGCTGGCGGACACGGTGACGGAGATGCGCAAGGTGAAGCACGCCTTTGACCAGGGGGTGCCCGCCCAGCGGGGGATAGAGCACTGAAGGTTTTGGGCGCGAAGCCTCTTGGGGGCGTACCGTGGGCCCCCGGCCCGATTAGACTGGAGGGGGATGACGGAGAAGAACCTCGCCCGCTTCTACGCCATCGCCCAAGGGATCTGGAGCCAACTCCCCCCAAGCGCCCGCTTCCGCCCCCTCGAGGACGGCAAGGTCCTCGCCCGGCACCGGGCCTTCCTCGAGGGCCTGGTGGACGAGCTGGTGCAGGGCTTCTACGACACCCTCTTTGCCCACCCCCCTACCCGCGCCGTCTTCCGGGAAGGGGAGAGGCCCCTTAGGGAGAAGACCTTAAGGGACTGGTACCTGCGCACGGTCCAGGGGCCCTTCAACGGCCAGTACTTCGCCTGGCAGGCCCTGGTGGGGCTCGTACACGTGCGCCGCCAGGTGACCAACGCCATGATGGCCGCCATGTGGAACTGGCTGGTGGAGCGGGTGGTGGAGCGGGCCCACGCCGCCCTGCCCCCGGAGGAGGCCAAGGCCCTGGAGGGGACCTGGCGGCGGCTCGGCTTCACCGTGGCCGCGCTTATAGGGGAGGAGTACCTGGACGCCTACCTCGAGGCCCTGGCCGAGGCCCGGGGAGAGGACCCCCAGGCCTTCCGCGCCCTGGCCCAGAGGGAGGCGGAGCGGCTTCTCCAGGAGCTTAGCCCCAGGTGAGGCTCCCCCGCCTCCTCCTCGCCGCCCCCCACTCGGGGGCGGGGAAGACCACGGCCGCCCTGGCCCTCCTCCTTGCCCTGAGGGACCGGGGGCTAAAGGTGCAGCCCTTCAAGGTGGGCCCGGACTACATCGACCCCACCCACCTGGAGGGGGCGGCAGGGCGGAGGCCCTACAACCTGGACGGCTTCTTCCTGGACGAGGAGGGCCTCCTCGCCCTCTTCCGCCACGGGGCAAGGGGGGCGGACCTGGCCCTGGTGGAGGGGGTCATGGGCCTCTTTGACGGGAAGGACCCCTTGGGCCGGGTGGGCTCCACCGCCCAGGTGGCGGCCCTCCTAAGGGCCCCCGTGGTCCTGGTGGTGGACGCCGGGGGAATGGCGGGTTCCATCGCCCCCCTGGCCCTGGGCTTCGCCCGCCACCATCCCGGGGTGCGGGTGGTGGGGGTCATCGCCAACCGGGTGGGTTCGGAGCGGCACGCGGAGATCCTGAAGGAGGCCCTCGCTGCCCACGGGCTTCCCCTCCTGGGCTGGCTCCCCAAGGACCCCGCCCTGGAGCTTCCCGAGCGGCACCTGGGCCTGGTGCTTGCGGGGGAGGCCGAGCCCGATTGGGAGGCCTTAAGGAGGCTTCCCCGGCTGGACCTGGAGGGCCTCCTCTGCCTGGCCCAGGAGGCCCCGCCCCTCCCCGAGGCGCCCTCCTTCCTCCCGGAAAAGGCCCCTCCTAGGCTCCGGGTGGCCTACGCCTGGGACCGGGCCTTCCGCTTCTACTACCCCGAGGCCCTGGAGCTTCTGGAGGCCCTGGGGGCGGAGCTCATCCCCTTCAGCCCTCTGGAGGACGAGGCCCTGCCCCAGGCAGAGGCCCTCCTCCTGGGGGGCGGCTACCCCGAGCTCTTCGCGGAAAGGCTTTCGGAAAACGGGGCCATGCGCTCGGCCGTCCGCGCCTTTCCCGGCCCCATCGTGGCCGAGTGCGGGGGGTACATGTACCTTTCGGAGGGGCTTTGGGTTGGGGAAAGGTTCTTCCCCATGGTGGGCCTGGCCCCGGGGGAGGCCCGCATGGCGGACCGGCCCGTCCTCGGGTACCGGGAGGTGGAGGCCCTAAAGGACACCCCCGTGGCCCGGAAGGGGGAGCGGCTCAAGGGCCACGAGTTCCACTACGCCCGCCTTCCCCCTTCCCCAAGCCCCGCCTGGCGCCGGGTGGGGGGAGAGGAGGTGGAGGGCTGGACGGACGGGAGGGTCCTGGCAAGCTTCGTCCACCTCTACCTCCCCGCCCGCCCCGAAGCCGCCCGGCGGCTTCTCGCCCAGGGTGGGTCAGGGCACTTTCAAAAATAAAGCGTGGGGTTAGCCTGGCCCCATGGAGATCGGCCTCTACACCTTCGGCGACCGCACCCTAGACCCCGAGCTCGGCCGCCCGCCCACGGGGGAGGAGCGCCTAAAGCGCCTTCTGGAGGAGGCGGAGCTTGCGGACCAGGCGGGGCTTGCGGTCTATGCCGTGGGGGAGCACCACCGGCCGGACTACGCCGTCTCCGCCCCGGCGGTGGTCCTGGCGGCCATGGCCGCCCGCACCAGGAGGATCCGCCTTTCCAGCGCGGTGAACGTCCTGAGCTCCGACGACCCCATCCGCCTCTTCCAGCAGTTCGCCACCCTGGACCTCCTCTCGGGCGGCCGGGCGGAGATGATGGTGGGCCGGGGCTCCTTCATAGAGTCCTTCCCCCTTTTCGGCTACGAGCTCAAGGACTACGAGGCCCTCTTTGAGGAGAAGCTCGCCCTCCTCCTCAGGCTCCGGGCAGAGGAGCGGGTGGACTGGCCCGGGGGGCGGTTCACCCGGCCCATCCCCGGCCTTGGGGTCTACCCCCGGCCCCTCCAGAACCCCCTGCCCCTCTGGGTGGCCGTGGGGGGGACGCCGGAGTCCGCGGTGCGGGCGGGGCGGCTTGGTCTCCCCATGGTCCTCGCCATCATCGCCGGGGACCCCAGGCGCTTCCTTCCCCTGGTGGAGCTCTACCGGGAGACCGCCCGCGCCCACGGCCACACCCCCCGCCTGGCCTTGGCGGCCCACGGTTTCCTGGCGGAGGACGACGAGGAGGCCTTCCGCCTGGCCCTGCCGGCTTTCCTCGAGGTCATGAACCGCATCGGCCGGGAGCGGGGCTGGCGCCCCTTAACCCCGGCCTACTTCGCCCGCTCCCGCACCCTGGAGGGGGCGGACTTCATCGGCAGCCCCGAGCGGGTTCTGGAAAAAGCCCTCTACTGGCGGGAGCTCTTCCGGCCCGATCGGCTTCTCCTCCAGCTCACCGTGGGCACCCTGCCCCACCGCAGGGTCCTGCGGGCCATAGAGCTTTTAGGGGAAAAGGTCCTTCCCGCCCTTAAGGCCCCTTCCCCCGCAGCCTAGGGCGCCTACCCTCCTCCCACCACCCCCGCCCGCAGGATGGGCACCAGCTCGGGGCGCACCAGCTCCGGGGGCGGGGCCTTCCCCTCCCTTAGGAGGGCCCGCACCCGGGTCATGCTGATGGCAAGGCGCTTCTCCATGTGCCCCTCGGGGCAGGTCCTCTCCGAGGCCATCCCCCCGCAAAGGGGGCAGTGGAAGACCGCCCCCACCCGCACGACCTCGATCCCCAAGGGGGGGAGCTGGTCAAAGATGCGGTGGGCGGCGTAGGGCTCGTAGAAGTCCCCCACCCCCGCGTGGTCCCGCCCCACCAGGAAGTGGGTGGCCCCGAAGTTCTTCCGCACCAGGGCGTGGAAGACCGCCTCCTTGGGCCCGGCGTAGCGCATGGGGGTGGCGAGGCCGAAGAGGGCCACCCTGTCCGCCGGCAGGAAGTGGGCGATGAGGTAGCGGTAGGCCTCGAGGACCGTCTCCGTGGGGAAGTCGTCCGCCTTCTTGGCCCCCAGGATGGGGTGGACCAGAACCCCGTCCGCCATCTCCAGGCCCAGCCGGATGAGGTACTCGTGGGCCCGGTGGGGGGCGTTGCGGGTCTGGAAGGCCACCACCCGCTTCCAGCCCCGGGCCTGGAAGTAGGCCCGGGCCTCCTCCGGGGTCTTCTCCAGGGGGGTGCGGGGCCGGGGCTTGAGGAGGGCCACCCGGCCCCCCAGGGCGTAGGGCCCCTTGGCGTAGAGGCGGGCCACCCCGGGGTGGGCCTCGCGCTCCGTGCCGAAGACCGCCTTGGCCAGGGCCCTTAGGTCCAGCTCGAAGGCCTCCTCCACCTCCAAAACCCCCACCGCCTCGCCCCCATGCAAGAGGGCCACCCGGTCCCCCGGGCCCGCCTTGGGTTTGGTGCGGAACTGGAGGAGGATGGGGATCGTCCAGACCTCCCCCGTGGGCAGGCGCATCTCGTGGGCCACGGAAAGCGCCTCCTCCCGGGTGAGGAACCCCTTCAGGGGGTGGAAGGCCCCCGTGGCCAGGTTCTCCAGGTCCAGCCGCTCGTCCTCCCCGATCTCCACCGCACCGTCCCAGCTCATCCCGCCACCTCCAGGGCCTTCAGGCGTTCCACCAAAGGCTCAAAGGCCCCCACCACCGCCCCCACCAGGAAAAGGGCGGGGGGGCGCACCGCCACCTTCCCTTCCGCCACCTCCCCCAGGGTGGCCCGGAGGCGGCGCTCCTTTGGGGTGGAGGCCTGCTCCACGAAGAGGCAGGGCTCCAAAGGGCTTCGCCCAAGCCGAATGAGCTCCCTTGCGATCCAGGCCCGCCTTCCCGCCCCCATGAGGACCACCAGGGTGGGCACCCGGGCGAAGGGCGCCAGGTCCGGGTACCCCCCGCCCTCCAGCACCCCTGAGACCACCGCGAACCCGTGGGCCAGGCCCCGGTGGGTGAGGGGCACCCCCGAGGCCAGGGCGCTGGTCACCCCCGGCACCACCTCGCAGGGGACCCCGTGGGCCAGGAGGAAGCGGAGCTCCTCCCCGCCCCGGCCGAACACAAAGGGGTCCCCCCCCTTGAGGCGCACCACCAGGGGGTAGGCCCGGGCGTACCGCAGGAGGAGGCGGTGGATGGCCTCCTGCTTTTCCCCCTCCCCCTCCTCCTTCCCCACGTCCACCCGCTTGCCTCGGACGAGCTCGAGGATGCGCTCGTCCACCAGCCGGTCGTGGAGGACCACGGGGGCCTCCTTTAGGAGCCGGTGGGCCTTCAGGGTGAGGAGCTCCGGGTCCCCGGGGCCCGCCCCCACCAGGTAGACCCTACCCATGGGCCACCCCCCGGTAGACCAGCTGGCTCCCGATGAAGAGGAGCCAGAGGAGGAGGGCCACCCTCAGGGGCTCCTTGGGCAGGCGGGTGGCGAGAAGGGCCCCAAAGGCGCCCCCCAGGACCCCGCCCAGGGCCAGGGGGAGGAGGAGGGCCCCCTCCACCGCCCCCAGGGCCAGGTGCACCCCCCCGCCCAGGAGGGCCAGGAAGAGGCCGAAGAGGAGGTCCGTGCCCACCACCTTCTGGGGGGAAAGCCGGGTGGCGTGGAGGAGAAGGAGGGTGCCGAGGGCCCCGGCCCCCGCGGAGGAGAAGCCCACCTCGAGGCCGATCCCGAAGGCCCCGAGGGGCAGGAGCCAAGGCCTCTCCCGCCCCCCCGCCCGCCTTAGGCCCACAAGCCCAAGCCCCGCGGAAACGACCACCGTGAGGCCCACCAGGAGGAGGACCAGGTCCTTGGCCCCCTTTAGGGCCCAAAGCCCCAGGCTTCCCAGGAGGACCCCGGGAAGCCCCCCGAGGAGGAGGAGGCCGAGGGCCCGCCCCGCCACCTGCCCTCGGAGGAGGTACACCCCGCCCGCGGGGACCTTTACCAGGAAGCCGAAGAGGAGGGCCGTGCCCACGGCGGCTTCCGGGGGGAGGCCCAGGGCCAGGATGAGGAGGGGCGCGGTGACCGTGCCCGCCCCCACCCCCGTGACCCCGATGGCAAAGGCGATGAGGAACCCCAGGACGAAGGCCATCTAGCCCTCCTTTGGGTGCAGGTGGATGCCGCACTCCAGCTTCCCCTTGCCCGCCCAGCGGCCCGAGCGGGGGTCGGAGGGGTCCAGGGGCTTGGCGGTGCAGGGGGCGCAGCCGATGGAGAGGTACCCCTCCTCGTAAAGGGGAAGGAGGGGGAGGTCGGCCACCGCCAGATAGGCGAAGACCTCCTTCAGGGTCCAGTCGTAGAGGGGGCTCACCTTGGTGAGCACCTCCCCGGTGGGCAGGCGGGCCTCCTCCAGGGGCTTTAGATGGGCCCGGGTGGGGGACTGCTCCCGCCTTAAGCCCGTGAACCAGGTGTCGTACCCCCTCAGGGCCTGGAAGAGGGGCCGCACCTTGCGCAGCTCGCAGCACCGGTCGGGTGCGGTTTCGTAGAGGCGGCCGAAGCGGGCCTCCTGCTCCTCCCGGGAAAGCTCCGGCGTGAGGTTCACCAGCCGGAAGCCCAGCCTCCTTTGGAGCTCGTCCCGGTAGGCGTAGACCTCGGGAAAGTGGTAGCCCGTGTCCAGGAAGAGGACGGGGATGTCGGGCCGGGCCTTCAGGAGGAGGTTTAGGACCACCACGTCCTCCGCCTGGAAGCTGCAGGTGAAGCAGGGGGCCTTGGCCCCTTCCAGGGCCTTGGCGATCCAGCGCTCGGCCGATCTCACCTTGTCCACGGCACCACCTCCTTTAAAAGCTCCTCTATGCGCCCCTTGGCCCTCTCGTCTCCTCCCACCGGGTCCAGGTCCAGTTCCTCCAGCACCAGGTCGGCGATCCGGTACCAGAGGCGCTTGCGTTCTTCAAAGCCCGGGATCTGGGCGATCCTCGGCCTGAGGGCCTTGAGGTGGGCCACCGCCTCCCCCAGGGCCTCGGGGAGGAGGAGGGCGAGGCGCTCCCTGAGCCGCACCGCCAGGGCCGGGGCCGCCCCCGAGGTGGAGAGGGCCACCACCAAAGGCCCCCGCCTGAGGACTGCGGGCAGGATGGCGCTGGCGTTTTGGGGATCGTCCACGGCCACCAGGAAGACCCCCCGGGCCTCGGCCTCCCGCCGGAGGCGGGGGTTCAGGGCCCGGTCCAGGCTCACCACCAGGAACTGGCCCTTGAGGTCCCCTTCCCGGTAGCCCCGCCTCTCCCAGCGGAGAAGCCCCCTTTCCTCCTTCTCCCCAAGGCCCCAGAGGTCCTCCCCCGGCCAGAGGACGGTGACCCGGGCCCCCGCCTCCAGGAGGGCCTGGAGCTTGGCCTCCGTCTCCGCCCCCCCGGCCACCAGGAGGACGGGCCTTCCCGTTAGGTCCAGCATCAAGGGGAAGTAGCCCATACGGCCTCCTTGCGGAAGGCCTGGAGCATGGCCCCAAGCCGCTCCGTTTCCGAGACGAAAAAGCGCTCCACCCCCCATTCCCTTAAGGCGTCGGCGGTGACCCGGCCCACGGCCAGGGGGAGGACGCGGGTGTTGAGGGCCTCCCGGAGGGCTTCCGGGTCCCTTGCCCCCTCAAAGAGGAACTCCACCTGGAGGGCGGCCACGAAGGCCACGGCCTCCACCTCCCCCCGGAGGACGGCCTCCTCCAGCCGCCGGAGGCCCTCGAGGTCTGGGAGGTGGCGGTAGGGGAGGAGGGGAAGCACCTGGAAGCCCCGCTCTTCCAGGGCCCGTTCCAGGAGGGGCAGGGGCTTGCCGTAGAGCTGGAGGGCGGCCCGGCCAGGCCCTTCTGGAAGGAGGGGGAGGAGGCTTGGGGAGGTCCCGTCCCCGGTGGCGTGGGGGGGAAGGCCCAGGGCCCTTAGGGCGCGAGCGGCCTTCTCCCCCCGGGCCAGGCGGTGGGCCTGCTGGAGAGGTCGCTTGAGGTCCAGCCCCAGGGCCTCCCCGGCCTGGAGGAGGTCCTTAACCCCCACCCCCGTGGTGGCGAGGAAGAGGTCCACGCCCCGGGCCAGCGCCTCCAGGGCCTCCGTGTACTCGGGCACGGGGATCCTTTCCGTGGCCTGGACGGGAAGGAGAAGGGGGGTGAAGCCGAGCTTTTCCGCCAGGACCTTGAACTCCTCCTTCCTGCGGAGCCCCGCGTAGGCGATGCGCACGCCCCACCTCCTACACCGCGCACTCCCCGCGCCCCAAGGAGACGCTGAAGGCCTGCCCCTCCGCCCCCAGGTCCTCGTAGAGCGCAGGGGCCTCCTCGTAGGGGGGGATCTCCTGGAGGTCCGCCAGGAGGGGCTTGAAGGAGGCCGTCCCCACCCGGTCCAGGAAGGCCTGGAAGCTTTCCCCGTTCTGCCGCTCCGCTTGGTAGCGCTTTAGGATCCTTTCCACCGCCTCCGGCACCCTGCGGGCCGGGACGCGGCCTATCACCTGGCCGAAGCGGGCCTCCCCTTCCCGGGTCCCGCCCCCGAGGAGGAGGGTGTAGTGGGGCACTTCGCGCTCCCCCACCTTGCGGCTTGCGCCGTAGAAGCCGATGTCCGCGATGTGGTGCTGGCCGCAGGCGTTGGGGCAACCGGAGATCTTGAGGCTTAAGGGTCGCAGCGCAGGGTCCTGGGCCAGGGGCAGGGCCTGGAGGCGCTCCTCCAGGGCGGCGGCCAGGCCCCGGGAGCGGGTGATGGCCAGGTTGCAGGTGTCGGCCCCGGGGCAGCGGGTGATGTCCAGGAGGGTGTGGGCCCCCGCCTGGGCCAGCCCTGCCTCCAACAGGGCCTCGTAAAGCCCCCCTAGGGCCCACTCGGGCACGAAACGCAGGAGGAGGTTTTGGCTGATGGCGCTCCGCACCTCCCCTGCGTAGGCCTCGGCGATCTCCGCCAGGGCCCTTAGGCCCTCGGGGGTGATGTCCCCTAAGGGCAGGCGGACGGTGACGGTGTAGAACCCCTCCTGCTTCTGCCGAAAGAGGTTGGTCCGGCGCCACGCCTCAAACCCCGGGGCGAAGGAGAGGGGCTTCCTGGGCGGGGTGGGGAGGGCGGGGGGTGGGGGGTCCTCAGGGGGGGTCCAGGCCTCGAGGTCGGCCCCGCTGGCGGTGAGCTTGACGATCCGCCGCTCCTCCCGCACCGCCTCCCGGAACTCGGCGATGCCCCAACGCTTCACCAGGAACTTGAGCCGGGCCTGGGTGAGGACCTTGCGGTTGCCGTAGCGGTCAAAGAGGCGGATGACCGCCAGCATGGTGGGGAGGAGGTCCTCCTCCGGGGTGAAGGGCTCCAGGAGCTCGGCCCCCATGGGCGCCGCCCCCAAGCCCCCGCCCACGTAGATGCGGAAGCCCCGCTTTCCCCCCTCCACCGCGGCCACCACCCCGATGTCGTGGATGGGGGTGCGGGCATGGTCCGTGGAGCAGCCCTCAAAGGCGATCTTGAACTTGCGGGGCAGGTTCTGCCCCACGGGGTGGCGGAGGAAGTAGCGGTAGGCCCGTTCCGCGTAGGGGGTCACGTCAAAGGGCTCCTCCGGGGAGACCCCCGCGTAGGGGCAGCAGGTGACCGCCCGGATGGAGTGGCCGCAGGCCTCGCGGGTGGTGAGGCCCACCCGGTTCACCGCCCGGAGGACCTGGGGCACGTCCCGGCGGTGCACGTGGTGGAGCTGCACCGCCTGGCGGGTGGTCACGTGGGCCAGGCGGTTTTCCGCGTAGCGCTCCGCCACCTCCGCCAGGACCCTAAGGCCTTCCGGGGTGATCCGCCCCACGGGGAGCTTGATGCGGATCATGTGGTGCTCGGGCCGGCCCCGGATGCCGTAGATGCCGTTTTTCAGGCGGTAAACGCGGAAATCTTCCGGGTCTTCCTCCCCCGCCTCGAGGCGGGCGATCATGGCTTCCAGGTACCGGATCTCCTCTTCCGCCAACCGGTCCAGCATCCCTCCACCTCCCCCGCCCCTGGGGGGCGGTTGGGGTTCAGTATACATATGAGCCTATGAAAGTCAAGGGTATAGAGGGCGTAGCCCCTATCCCCCCCGGCCCACCCCGGGAAGGCCCCGGGGAATCCCTGGGATATCCCTCGGCAAGGGGGTGCTACATTGGAAGCAAGGGGAGTTCAACGAGCAAAAGGGGGTGAGGCGGATGAAGGTCCAGAAGGTTTGGTTGGCCCTTGGCCTAGCCCTTTTTGCCGCTTGCGGTGGACCAGGCGGTGGGGGCAACCAGGGGGGTATGTCCCAGCAGGAGTTTGGCCAGGCCTTGGACGAACACACCCAAACGCAACAGCAGGTCGTCCAGCAACTCATCCAAGATCCTGCGTTCCAGGCTTTCCTGGGGAATCCGATGGATGGTCTGAGCCTAGAATCGCTCGCCCTAGCACCTTTTGGAGGGACTTTGCCCGGTTTCTTCCCCTTCCCGGGCCTTCGTCCCCTAAACCACCCCTCTGAGAATCATGCACTTCCCCGGGGAGGCTGGGACTATACCGCCGATCCCAACAACCCCACGCCCTATGACCCTCGGTCCCCTTATGACCTAGGTGTGAAGTGGACCGCGTCGGGCCAGGTGGCGGAGCTCCTGGTGGACTGGGACAACGGCAGGGCCACCCTTTGGCCTCACGATCAGAGCGGCCAGAGCTGGGAAGCCCCCCAGGCGGCCCAGGCCCATATGACCTTAGGGGACGATGAGGTTGGCCACGCTGACTTTGAGGCCACCTGGTATAACTGCAGCGCCGCCAGCACCTACATCCTGGAACCCACCCGGCTTGCTTTCTCTGGCTACCTTGGCCAGACAGCCCAGCTCAACTGGGATGCCTCCTACCAGCTTACCGAAGGCGCCCAGGACCGGATCCAAGCTGCGCTTGACCTCTCCACCCAGGGCACCAATCCCACTTCCGGCCTCTCCCTGGAGCTCACCCTGAACGGGCAGCTTACCCGGGGTGCCAACTGCTTCACCCAGAGCTTCCAGCCCCAAAGCGGTTCCTTCACCCTGACCTCCCAGGTGGGTTCGGAGAACATGGTCTTCCAACTCCAGGTCACCAACGTTCAGTGGAACCCCGACGGCCGACCCATTCGGGTGGATCTGAACGGCTACGTGGACCACAACAACCAGCGGGCGGTGAGCTTTAGCGGGTATCTCGATGAAGAAGACCTGAACGGCACGGATCCCTGCCCTGGGGAGGACGTAACCCTTACTTTCCGCGACGGATCGGTTAGCCTAGAGGCATGGCTCCAGGACCAGGGTGCCTGCCGGCCGTAGAGGGGTGGGGGTAGCCCTGGGGTTAACCGAGCTTTGAGCTAGGCCGGCCAGTTTGAGGGGTTGGGCCCGGTTCCTCCGAAAGGGGGCCGGGCCCAGAGTGTGTCCACCCCCCTTTTCCGCCCCACCCCTCTGCTATAGTGGAGGGGACAGGCTAGGGGTGCCCCAATGGAGGGGCTGAGAGCTGGGTCCTTCCCAGCAACCCTTGGAACCTGATCCGGGTAATGCCGGCGGAGGGAAGCCTATGCGGAAGACCCCCCACACAACCCACCCCTTCCTCAGGCCGCGTGGGCCTCGGCCGCCGGCCTGAGGGGGTGAAAGGTTGCTCGGCAGGCTCTATTTGGTGGTGACCCCGCGCCCGGGCTGGACCTTTGAGGAGACCTTGGCGCGCACGGAGAGGGCCCTGGCCGGCGGGGTGGAGGTTTTGCAGCTTAGGGCCAAGGACTGGGAGGCGAGGCCCACCCTGGCCCTAGGGGAGAGGATGCTGGCCCTGGCCCGGCGCTACGGGGTGCCCTTTTTCCTCAACGACCGGCCCGATCTGGCGGCCCTCCTGGGGGCGGACGGGGTCCACCTGGGCCAGGGGGACCTGACCCCGGAGGAGGCCCGGCGGTTCTTCGGGGGCCTCTTGGGCCGCTCCACCCACGCCCCGGAGCAGGCCCTAAGGGCCCTTAGGGAGGGGGCGGACTACCTCTCCGTGGGGCCCATCTGGGAGACCCCCACCAAGCCCGGGCGGAAGGCGGCGGGGCTTTCCTACGTGCGCTGGGCCGCGGAAAACCTGGGGGAGAAGCCCTGGTACGCCATCGGGGGGATCAGCCTGGAGAACCTGGACCAGGTCCTGGAAGCAGGGGCCCAAGGGATCGTGGTGGTCCGGGCCATCCTGGACGCGGAGGACCCCGAGGGGGCGGCCCGGGCCTTCCGGAGGAGGCTCTATGGTCTTCCTTAACGGCAAGCCCCTGCCCCTCGAGGGCAAGACCCTGAAGGAGGTCCTGGCGGAGCTGGGCGTGGAGCCCGAGCGGGTGGCCGTCCTCCTCAACGAGGAGGCCTTTCCCGGCCACGCCCTCCCCGAGCGCCCCCTGGAGGAGGGGGACGTGGTGGAGGTGGTGGCCCTGATGCAAGGAGGCTAGATGGACGCCTGGAGGGTAGGGAAGAGGGAGCTTAGAAGCCGCCTCATCCTGGGAAGCGGCAAGTTCAAGGACTTTGGGGTCATGCGGGAGGCCATAAGGGCCGCGGGGGCGGAGGTGGTCACGGTCTCCGTGCGCCGGGTGGAGCTCAAGGCCCCGGGGCACGTGGGCCTCCTGGAGGCGTTGGAGGGGGTCACCCTCCTCCCCAACACTGCAGGGGCAAGGACGGCGGAGGAGGCCCTGCGCCTCGCCCGCCTGGGCCGGATCCTCACCGGGGAGGACTGGGTGAAGCTGGAGGTCATCCCCGACCCCACCTACCTCCTTCCGGACCCCCTGGAAACCCTAAAGGCGGCGGAGCGGCTTCTTGAGGAGGGCTTCACCGTCCTCCCCTACATGGGGCCGGACCTGGTGCTGGCCAAGCGCCTCGCCGCCCTGGGCACGGCCACGGTCATGCCCCTCGCGGCCCCCATCGGCTCGGGCTGGGGGGTGAGGACCCGGGCCCTTTTGGAGCTCTTCGCCCGGGAGAAGGCCCACCTCCCCCCGGTGGTGGTGGACGCGGGGCTCGGCCTCCCCTCCCACGCGGCGGAGGTCTTGGAGATGGGCCTGGACGCCGTCTTGGTGAACACGGCCATCGCCGAGGCGGAGGACCCCCCGGCCATGGCCGAGGCCTTCCGGTTGGCGGTGGAGGCGGGAAGGAAGGCTTACCTCGCGGGCCCCATGCGCCCGAGGGCGGGGGCGAGCCCTTCCAGCCCCACGGAGGGGGTGCCCCTGTGACCGAGGTGGCGGTGGTGGGGGCGGGGGTGGTGGGGGCCCTCGCCGCCTACGAGCTCAGGAAGAGGGGCCTCGAGGTGGCCCTCCTGGACGCGGAGAAGCCGGGAGCCGCCACCCTGGCCAGCGCCGGCATGCTCGCCCCCTACCCCGAGGGGCTTTCGGGGGAGGTCTTGGAGGCGGGGCTTTTTGGGCTGGAGTACTACCCCGAGCTCCTTAGGGAGCTTGCAGGGAGGGGCCTCGAGGTGGAGGCGGGCTTCGGGGGCACCTGGGTCGTGGCCCTCTCGGAGGAAGAAAGGGCCTTCTGGGCCGCGGAGGAGCCCCCGCCCTACCCCGTGCGGGGGGCCCGGGGGGCGAGGCGCTTCCCCGGGGGGTACGTGAACCCCAGGGACCTGCGAAGGGCCCTCCTGGAGGCCCTTAAGGCCATGGGGGTCCCCCTCCTCCGGGCGGAGGTGGAGGGGGTGGGGGAGGGGCGGGTGGTCTGGCGGGAGGGCCTCTTAAAGGCCCGCACGGTCCTCCTCGCCGTGGGGGCCTGGGGCGGGCGGTTCGGCCTTTCGGTGCGCCCCCTGAAGGGGGAGGCCCTCCTCCTCTTTGGCCCCGCCCCTCCAGGCCCCCTCTTCGCCGGGGAGGGCTACCTCCTCCCCCGGGAAGGAGGGGTCTACCTGGGGGCCACCGCCCGGGAGGGGGTTGCGGACGGGGTGGACCTCTTTGGCCTTAGGTGGCTTTCGGACTACGGGCACGAGCGCTTTCCCCCCTTGGAGGGGGCGCGCTTTAGGGAGGCCCTCTGGGGGTACAGGCCCCTGGGGGAGCTCTTTGTGGGTGAGGTGGAAAAGGGCCTCCTGGCCGCCACGGGGCACGGGCGGAACGGCGTCCTCCTGGCCCCCTGGACGGCCCATAGGGTCCTTTCCCTTTTGGGGGTGAAGGCATGACCCAGCTGGAAGCGGCAAGGAAGGGCATCGTCACCGAGGAGATGGCCTACGTGGCCGAGCAGGAAGGGGTTTCCCCGGAGTTCGTGCGGGAAGGGGTGGCCGCGGGGCGGATCGTCATCCCCAGGAACCCCAACCACACCACGCTGCGCGACTTCAAGGGCATCGGGGAGGGGCTTTCCGTCAAGGTGAACGCCAACCTGGGCACCTCCTACGACTACGTGAACCCCGAGGAGGAGGTGGAGAAGGCCCGGATGGCCATCCAGTACGGGGCGGACACGGTCATGGACCTCTCCACCGGGGGGGACCTCAAGGCCATACGGGCGCGCATCCTGGAGGTGGCCACCGTCCCCTTGGGCACCGTGCCGGTCTACGAGGCGGAGTTTAGGGCCGCCCGGCGGAAGAACTTCTTTGACATGTCCGCGGACGAGCTCTTCCAGGTGATCGAGGAGCACGGGAAGGAGGGGGTGGACTACATCACCGTGCACGTGGGGGTGACCCTGAAGAACCTGGAGACCTACCGGAACACGGGGCGCACCACGGGCATCGTGAGCCGGGGGGGCGGGCTCATGGCCGCCTGGATGCTCCACCGGGGGGAGGAAAACCCCCTTTACGCCCGCTTTGACGACCTCCTGGACATCGCCCGTACCTACGACATAACCCTCTCCTTAGGGGACGGGCTCCGGCCCGGCTCCTTGGCCGACAGCACCGACCGGGCCCAGATCGCCGAGCTCCTCACCATCGGGGAGCTGGTGGAACGGGCCCGGCGGGCCGGGGTCCAGGCCATGGTGGAGGGCCCGGGGCACATCCCCCTGAACGAGATCGCCACCAACGTCCAGATCCAGAAAAAGCTCACCGGGGGGGCCCCCTTCTACATCCTGGGCATGCTCCCCGTGGACACCGCCGCGGGGTTTGACCACATCGCCGGGGCCATCGGGGGGGCCATGGCGGGGTGGCTGGGGGCGGACATGCTCTGCTACCTCACCCCGGCGGAGCACCTGGGCCTGCCCACCCCCGAGCACGTGAAGGAGGGGGTCATCGCCTTCAAGATCGCCGCCCACGCCGCGGACGTGGCCCGGGGGAACCCAAAGGCCCTGGAGCGGAACCGGCGGATGTCCGAGGCCCGCTACCGCCTGGACTGGGAGGGGCAGTTCGCCCTCGCCCTCTTCCCCGAGGAGGCCCGGCGCCTCAAGGAGGAGCGGGGCTCTAAGACCAAGGCCTGCAGCATGTGCGGCCCCTTCTGCCCCATGAACCTGGTGGAGGCGGTGCTCCGGGGCGGGGCGCGGATGGAGCTCCCTGTAGGCTGAAGCGGTATGGACCTCCTTGCCCGTTTGGAACGCCTGCCCCTGGGCCGGCCCCACCTGAGGCTCCTCCTTCTCCTCGGCCTGGGCTGGGCTTTAGACGCCATGGACGTGGGGCTCATCGGCTTTACCCTCCCGGCGTTGATCCGGGAGTTCGGCCTGAGCCCGGCCCAGGCGGGGCTTTTGGGAAGCGCGGGGCTTTTGGGGATGCTCCTGGGGGCTGCCCTGGGGGGGCGGCTCGCGGACCGCTTGGGACGGAAGGCGGTGGTGGGCTACAGCCTCTTCCTGGCAGGGGCAGGGAGCCTCCTCACCGCCTTGGCCCCAGGGGTGGGCTGGCTCTTCCTCTTCCGCTTCCTCACCGGGGTGGGCCTGGGGGCGGAGCTCCCCGTGGCCGCGAGCCTCATGGGGGAGATGAGCCCCCGGGCCCACCGGGGGCGGATGGTGGTCCTCCTCGAGGCCTTCTGGGCCTTGGGGTGGCTTCTTGCCGCCCTTTTGGGCTACCTCCTCGTCCCCTCCTGGGGTTGGCGGGCGGCTTTCCTCGCCGGAGCCCTTCCGGCCCTCTACGCCGCCTACCTCCGCCTATCCCTTCCCGAGTCCCCCCGCTTCCTCCTGGCCCAGGGGCGGGTGAGGGAGGCCGAGGCGGTGGTGGCCGCCTGGGAGAAGGCTTTTCCCGGCCCCCTTCCGGAGCCCGTTCCCCTTCCCCCTCCCAAGCCCCTTCCCTACAAGGCCCTTTTCCAGCCCCCCTTGAGGCGGCGCACCCTTTTCATCGGCCTGGCCTGGCTGGCCCTGAACGCGGGCTACTACGGGGCCTTCATCTGGCTCCCCTCCCTTCTGGTGGCCCAGGGCTACGGCCTGGTGCGCTCTTTAGAGTACGTCCTCCTCATCACCTTGGCCCAGGTGCCGGGCTACCTCCTGGCCGCCTTTTTGGTGGAGCGCTTGGGGCGAAGACCGGTGTTGGTGGGCTTCCTTGGCCTTTCCGCCCTCTTCGCCTACCTCCTGGGCCAGGCCCAGGGCCCGGGCCAGGTCCTCCTTTTTGGGGCCCTCCTTTCCTTTTTCAACCTGGGGGCCTGGGGCGCCGTTTACGCCTACACCCCCGAGCTTTTCCCCACCGCCCTGAGGGGGAGCGGGGCAGGCTTCGCCGCCGCCCTTGGCCGGGTGGGCGGGGTGCTGGCCCCCTACGCCACGGGCCTCCTCCTCCCCGCCTTGGGCCCCGGGGGGGTCCTGGCCCTCCATGGGGCCCTCCTCCTCCTAGCGGGGGCCTTCGCCTATGGGGTGGGGGTAGAAACCCGGGGCCTTCCCCTGGAGTGAGGCCGTGGCCCGGCTAAGGGGGAAGGGGAAACCCCTGCCGCTCCGCCAGGAGGCTTCCCCGGCTCTCAGGCAGCGGGAGGTCCTAGAGCTCGGGCCTACCTGTTCCCGATCGGACCAGGCCCTTCCGTACCAAAAGGCTCAGGCTCTCGTCCTGAGCCTGGGGAACGGGCCCCAGCCGGGCCACGGGCACCCCCCGGTCCAGGAGGAGAACCTCCTCCCCCTGCCGTACCCATTCCAGGAGGAGGTCCAGGTGGTTTCTGGCCTTGATAACGGATACGGTTCGCATAGGGCCATTTTGGCCCCCTGAAAACCGTCCTTCAAGGAGGTAAGCCATGCGGGTAGCCCTGACGGTGGCCGGTTCCGACCCCTCCGGGGGCGCAGGGGTCCAGGCCGATCTCAAGACCTTTAGCCGCTTTGGGGTCTATGGGGCCGCGGCCCTCACCCTCCTCACGGTGCAGAACACCCTGGGGGTGCGGCGGGTGGAGCTCCTCCCTCCGGAGTTCGTCTACGAGGAGATCCGGGCGGTGGCCGAGGACCTCCCCGTCCACGCCCTGAAGACGGGGGCCTTAGGGAGCGCCCCCATCGTGGAGGCGGTGGCAAAGGCGGTGCGGGACTTCCGCCTGGGGCCCGTGGTGGTGGACCCGGTGATGGTGGCCAAAAGCGGGGACCCCCTCCTGGGGGAGGAAGCAGTGGCCGCCCTGAAGGAGGCCCTCCTTCCCCTGGCCTTCCTCGTGACCCCGAACCGGATGGAGGCGGAAAGGCTTTTGGGAAGCCCCATCCGCGACCTAGGGGATGCGGAGGAGGCGGCCATGACCCTCCTCGCCTTAGGCCCCAAGGCCGTGCTCCTCAAGGGGGGCCACCTCCCGGGGGCGGAGAGCGTGGACCTTCTCGCCACGGGGGAGGGCCTGAGGCGGTTCTCCGCCCCCCGGGTGGCGACCCGGAACACCCACGGCACGGGGTGCACCCTTTCCGCGGCCATCGCCGCCCACCTGGCCCTGGGGCGCCCCCTCGAGGCGGCGGTCCTCGAGGCCAAGGCCTACCTCACCCGGGCCCTGGAGAGCGCCCCGTCCCTGGGGCACGGCCATGGGCCCCTGAACCATTGGGCCTAGAGCTCCTGGATCGCCAGGGAGGTGGGCCCCTTTCGCCCCGAGCCGCCGGTCTAGAAGCGGATGGGAACCTCAGATGAGGTTTTCCAGGGAAGGGTAAGCTCTCCTTTGTCTTGTCAAGGCTAGGCACCTAGCTGAGGGGGGTATCTTTCCTTACAGAACTCTTGGGGTTATTATTCTCTAAAGGTCTTGATACGGGGGGATGTTGAGCAATGGCGGGCAAAAACCCAAAATCGGGTCCCGGTGATCTTAAGGCAAAGCCTGCTTTTGTTCGTCTTGGGAGCTATCCAGCTCAACGACTCCATGACCTCGATGGCCTTTTTCAGGTCTACTGGGTTCAGTATGCTGTTACTCCCCCGGTAAAGCAAATAGAAAAATCCTTGTCCAGAGCTGGCGGTTCCGCTCTAGTGATTTTTGCTGGTAATGTGGAAACCCTCTTAGATCTTTTCTATGTAGAAGGTTCCCAATGCTTTCGAGTGAAAGTTGAGAATGAATGGTTGAAGAAGCTCCTTTCCGAGATAGAGGAGCGCTATCGCAGAACAGAGGATGCACTTGAGGTTGCGGATTGGGTTCGGGAGTCTATACGGGCTTACAGCGAGGGGCAAATCGCTCGCAGAAAGCGCCCCTACCGAAACTACGGCCTTTTTAGTGAGCATTTTTTAGTTAACCGACTGCCGGAGAGTGAGGAATGGCGTGAGGACCCTGAGCCGGTGCGAGCGAAACTCCAGAGGCTTTATCGCGAAAAGGAAGCTCTTCTTAAAGATGCCAACGAGGCTCAAACCGAGGAGGAGTTTATTCGTCCCGTCCTCGAGGTCCTTGGCTTCGCCTACTGGGTACAGGACACCACCAAAGCCACCGGAGGCCCTCAGCGCCCAGACTATGTGCTCTACCCAGATGAGGACACCAAACGGAAAGCGGTAGGGCATAAAACGGACGAGGTCAAGCGGTACGCCCCGGCCTTGGCCATAGCCGAGGCCAAGTACTGGGGACGTGACATGACTTAGATAAAAGAGAGGTTTTGGATTCAAAGTACCGTATTTACGATCTGATACGATGTGAGGAAGATACGCCTCGTGTAGAGGCAGATTTTGATATAGATTCGATACTTTCTGAAGTGCAGACTAAACTGCTCTCTGAACTGGCAACACAAACGGCCGTTCCTATAGAAACCTTGCCGAAGATTCAGCGTGAGGTGCAAATATTTCTTCGTGATTTGTCGAGGAATCCCCAGATAGATCGGCGCTGCATCGTCGATCTGCTTAAGGCGCTTAAGCGTCCTCTGCCCCATCCCCTTCTCCGCGATCTGCAAGCTATTTATAGCTCCTATAAAGAACACCCCTCGCGCCTTCTAGACGAGCTATTGAGGTCGTGTAAGGAATTATGTGTAAGGGTCTGTGTTTAATAGGGGGGCACACCTTAGACGGAGGAGGTGCCCCTTGGATCAGGATACCCTGCGGATCTTGCTGAGGGAAGCGGTGCGGGAGACAGTAGCCGAGGTTCTGCAGACGGTTCTGGAGCTGGACCGGACGGCCTTCTTGCAGGTGCACGGAGGCCGCAGGAACGGCTACTACCCCCGCAAGCTGGAGACCACCTTCGGCCAGGTGGACCTGAAGGTCCCTAGGGATCGGGAATCTCGGTATT